>JAYTGR010000933.1:0-3164 GCA_043733205.1 Chthonomonadaceae bacterium | reverse complement strand
CCTATTCTGCGCATGCGCTACACGACCTGGGACGCGATGAACGTCGGCAGGACCACCCTGCGCCTGCCAGAACATCTGGCGGCGACTTTCGGACGATCTACGATCACTGCTCCAGAGTTCGCGGCGGCGTGGCGGCAGGTCGTTGCCGAGCAGCGCCTGCTCTGCGAGCAGATCAAAACCCTAAAAAAACCGCTGGAGCTTCTGGCCTTCCTGCGTGACCGCGACCCACTGACTCCCTGGGAAGAGCGGCGTGCGGAGTATGTTCAGGCGAAAGCGACGCTCTGTCAACTCCGTGATCAGGTCATGATGTTAGAGATCGAGATCGATAAAATCTATGATACTTTGCGCACCACACGGGCAAAGAGCGCCGAGATCCAGCAACACAAGGGCGATCATTTCCGCGCCACCAAGGACTGGACACCGGACACCATCTGGGAGCGCGAAACGTTCGATCGTGCCCTCCACCAGCTGGAAGAACTGAAACGTGCCCTCTGCTCCGCCATCCGGCCTCTGCGCGATCAGCGGCATGCGATCGAGCGTGGGACGGCGGCGCTGGAGGTGCGGGCGATCTTGGCGCGAATTGAAGAGGAGGGAGAGTACGCACGCCTGCTGCTTGTCCGTAACGCGATCCTGACCATCGAGAGTCTGCTCCATACCAATCACCGGCCCTCCGCCTGGTGGCTGCCCCTGCTGGACGCCTCCGGCGACTGGTTTCGGCAGATCGTCGCCACCACCGAGATCTACACCGAACCGCTGCTCTCCTGACCGTCTCACACGATTATTCACAGACTATGATAGCTCCTCCCGACCACATCCCCGACTACCGCCGTCTGCACGTCTTCTATGCGATCATGGCGAGTCTGCTGGCGGTGATCGTCGTGCGCCTCTGGTACCTTCAGATCGTCAAAGGCCCGGAACTGGCGGCGGAATCGGAGATGCGGCGCACCCGAACCGTGCGCCGTCTGGCGGCGCGCGGCTCCATCGAAGACACGCACGGGCATGTGCTGGCCACGAGCCGGTTCCGCTTTGTGGTCTCCGTCGTGCCGTTCGAGATCGCGAGGAGCCCGGAGGTTCTGCCGCGTCTGGCCCGGATCCTGCACCGCGCGGAGACGGACCTGGCCGAAGAGATCGATGGAAACACGCTGACACAGTTCGATCCGGTTCCGGTCGCCGACGATGTGGATGTCGCCCTGCTCTCGCAGATCGACGAGCAGCAGCTGGACCTGCCCGGCGTGGTCATCTCCCGCGATCCCGAACGCTACTACACCGACGACAAGCTCTTTACCCATGTCCTCGGGTTTACTGGGCGCGTCACACGGGAACAGATCAAAAAAATCAGCGTTGCCAACTACCAGAACGGCGACTATATCGGCACGGAGGGCCTGGAAAAGACCTTCGAGGCGGAGCTGCGCGGCGTTGACGGCGGGCAGGTCGTCGCCGTCAATGCCAAAGGACGTATCCTGGGGCATCTGGACGACATGGCCCCCACGCCCGGCCATACTCTGCGGCTGACGCTCGACTATAACCTCCAGAAAGTCGCTCTCGATGCCCTGATGGAGGAGCTGACACACACAGGCCATCCTGGTTCTGCAGTCGCCATCGACCCCAATACCGGCGCCGTGCTGGCGCTCGCGAGCGCCCCTTCCTACGACCTCAATACCTACCGCCAGGAGATCGGCAAACTGCTCAAAGATCCGCAGAGGCCGCTCATCAACCGGGCCGTCAACAGCCCACAGCCCTGCGGTTCGACCTTCAAACTCGTCACGGCGGCGGCAGGTCTGGAGGCAGGCGAGATCGCGCCCGGAACCCGTATCTACTGCCCCGGCTCCCTGCGCCTGGGAAACCGCACCTTCCACTGCGATAAGCGCAGCGGCCACGGCTCCCTCTCTCTGGAAGATGCCATCGGGCAGTCCTGCGACGTCTATTTCTGGCGTGTGGCGCAGCGTATCGGCGCGGAGACGCTGGAGAAATGGGCGCACCGCTTCGGCCTCGGCGAGACGCCGGACATCGATCTGCCTCCCACGCGAGCATCGAAGGGTCTGATCCCGAATGCAGCCTGGAAACAGAAGACGAAACGCGGCCCCTGGATGCAGGGCGATCTGCTGAACATGTCGATCGGACAGGGCTATGTCGGGGTCACGACGCTGCAGCTGGCGAACTGCACAGCGGCGCTGGCGAACGGCGGCACCCTCTGGCGTCCGCAGCTGGTGCGGGAGGTCCGGGACATCTCCGGACCGCAGCCCCAGATCCTCAGTATGCTGAAGCCGCAGAAAAAGGGCGAACTCGGCCTGCGGCCGGAAAACAGGGCGGCCATTGTGGACGGCATGCGGAGGGCGCTGGAGCGCCATGGCACGGCGGAGGCATGCGCCATCCCCGGCCTGGAGATCGCAGGCAAGACCGGCACCGCGCAGGTTACCAAGACCGAGGACAACTCCGTGTTCGTCTGCTTCGCTCCTCTGGACCATCCTAAGATCGCCATCGCAGTACTGGTCGAGAAAGGGGGCCACGGCTCCGATGTCGCCGCTCCAATCGCCCGCCGCATGCTCAATCAGTATCTGCAGCTGAAACTCGACAACGCCAGTGTGCCCATCGGCCATCACATCGGCACCGACTGAACCTCGGAGGTATTGACACGCTCCGCGCGAAACGGTACAATTTCAGCAGACAGAGTTCGAGGAGTATCCGCGAGGATTTATGTTACGCACCCTATCCGTTCGCAATTTTGCCATCATCGATCGCCTCGACCTCGAGTTTGGGCCGGGGTTCAATGTGCTGACCGGCGAGACCGGAGCCGGCAAGTCCATCATTATGGACGCCCTGAACCTGCTGCTCGGCGGGCGGGCGGGCGCGGAGATGGTTCGGGGCGGGGCGGAGCGCGCTACGATCGACGCGGTGTTCGACGTCTCCGGATCGCCGGAGCTTCAGACCCTGGTTGCGGAACTCGGCTTCGATCTGGAAGACGACCAACTTTTCGTGTCGCGGGAGGTCGCGGCGAGCGGCAAGTCTACGTGTCGGCTGGGCGGCAGACCGGCCACGGTGTCGCAGCTCAAAGCGGTCGGAGAGTGGCTGGTCGATCTGCACGGGCAGCACGAACACCAGAGTCTGCTGGCCGTCGCGCGCCACCTGGACATGCTGGACGACTGGGGCGGAAAGCCGGTGCAGTC
>JAYTGR010000932.1:0-8640 GCA_043733205.1 Chthonomonadaceae bacterium | reverse complement strand
GGACAGGCTTGAGCATGGACGATGGCTCCTTTGAAGAGGTTCATGTCCGACTTGAGCCCGGTGCAGACATCCACCTTTCGCTCGACTTTGAGGAAGGTGATCTCCGCTCCATCGAGAAAGCCCCGGTCATAGAGGAGCGTATCGCCTGGACGCAGATGCACGCTGGTTCGCAGCAGGTGGCGGGTGACCGTTAGGTCGTGGGCCGAGAGCGGTCCCCAGCCGATGCCGGTGACGATGGCTCCTTGATCTAAAAGAGAGCGCAGAGTGCCCAAATTGTAACCGCGCTCCACAACTTTGTTTTTACTGCTGACGCCGCTGCCCTGGTAGCGACTGATGGCGATCCGGCACGAGAACTGGATGTGGCCGTGCCCATTGCGATCTTTTGCGTTGCCGCGTTCTGGAGCCGACATGATCGCAAGGAAGCGGGCGGCCTTCACCAAACTTGGCGCAGGACCCAAGCCAGGTTCTCAAAACCAGCACACCAAAAAGACACTCCTCGTATTGTCGTATGCTAACTTTTGTGCTATTCTCTAGGAGAGGTAGTCTAGGAACCGGATGCTCGGTTCGCAAGATCCATTCAATCACGACGAGGGGGGGGTTAGCAATGAGACGAAGGCAAGACTTTCTTGCGGCAATGTTCGCAGTGATCTCTACAGGGATGATGACAATCGCGGGATGCGGCGGTGGGGGCAGCTCGACCGCTCCGCTTACCAATGCGGGCTTCCGTGCGGCGGCTATTGCGGGCAATCAGAGCATGGCAGGTATTAGAGCCTATCCGTTCGCGGCGATTCGGGATGCTGCCCCGAAGGGGTCCACCCTATTCGGGACGCGAGCTACCGTAGTGCGACCGAAAGGTCGTATGGCGACCGCCCTGACTTATGATTCCAGTCTCGGATTGTACAAAATGTTCACGGTTACGGGAAATGCTACCAATGTTGGCTACTTCACCGACGCGGCAGGAGCTGTCGGTGCCGGTACCGCGTCCATCACCGAGCCGGCTCTCGCTGCCTTCACAACCGATTACGCATCTTACCCGGCAACCGTCAACATTGCGGTCAATACCACCGCCGGAAATCTGGTCTGCTCTGGCTCCGGTGCGATTGTCTTTAGCGCACCATCGGGAACCAACACGCTGACCGGCAATTTCAACTTCCCGCGTGATGGGGTAGCGGTTCGCGGAACGGTGGCGCTGGATGCGTCGGATAACGTATCCGGAGCTTTCGATATCACGGAGAACGGGGCTACCCTGCATTTGACGAATGTGGCTGGTTCTCTGTCCGGCACCATCACGGCAAATGTGCGGATTGAACCCAATGGCGCGACCGGCACGGGAACTTTCAATGTGCAAACGGGAGCGTTTAGCCTCACGATCAACACTGGCACTGGCACCTCAACCGCGTCGTCGGATTCCACCGGCGCACTGGTGTTGCACTATGAGGACGGTACCACACAGAAGGTTCAAAGCCCGTTGTCCGCTGCGCTGGACGGCACCGGCGGCCATGACATCACCACAGGTGGCGGAAATGGAACGGGTGGTGGTGGAAATGGAACTGGTAGTGGTGGCACGGGCGGTGGAAATGGAACCGGCATCACGGGCAACGGTACCTATCAGGAGCCGACGATCCTGGCGGACGTATTGACAGCGTCTGCTATCAACGCGTCCGGGCAGGCTGCCGGGAAAAATACCGCGACATCGGCATGGTTTGTAATGAACTCGCCGTACACGACCCCGCAGTATCTCACCGTACCGAGCGGCACGACTTTGAATCAGGTTCAGATAGACGATGCGGGCGAGGTGCTTGCCACCACCGACAGCGGCAGCGCAATCTACTACACCAGCGCGAGCGCGGCGCCACAGAGTTTTACCGGGGGTGGTTTTCCTGTCGTCCTGAGTGCGGGCGGGGCCGTGGTGTCATCAAACACAAACGGTCAGCAGATTAACTATCAGACCAGTTTGACAGCCCCTCCGACCGTCCTGAAGGGCGGCTTCTCCCCCAACGCGATAAATGGAAACGGTCAGATGGTCGGGCGTGGTATATCGGGTAGCGTCTATGCAGGCGTATACATCGCGGGACCCGCTGCAGCCCCGATTCTGCTGAACAATCCGTATGGGGCCAATTACTATGACCCTGAGCCGAAGTTGATCAACAACTCCGGCTTGATAGTGGGCGCAATCAATAGTATCAGCAGCGGCAGCAAAGATGTTATCTGGTCAAGTCCGACGGCAGCTCCCACTGAGGTGAAGGGAATCGTGTTTGCAACCGGGCTGAACAATCGAGGTCAGATAGTAGGCTATGAAACCGCCACGGGCCCCTGGCTGTATCAAAACGCGGCGTTCACCAACTTGAATGCTCTCCTTCCGGCGGGCAGTGGATGGGAGATATTGCAGCCAAGTGGTATCAATGACAGTGGCTGGATAATCGCCTCTGCAAGATACTTCGACAGTGCCACCAGTCGATACACGCGCTCTGCCTCTGTTGTGCTGAAGCCCAAGTAGGCACCGAATGAACCGTCTTCGACATGTCCGAGAGACTACGAGATCGGGGAGTGTCTAAGTAGGAGCAGGCAGGCAGCCGATGAGCGAGAAGTTGTACCACGGGTCCGCTCGTTTCTTCATCTGCCTGCCTGCTGTAAGAATTGGCAAAAAATCACACCGTCTGCCACAACGTCTCTATTTCAGGCGAATGCGATTCTGATCTACCCCCAATATTTTAAGCAACCTGGAGAGTTAGGCAAGGCTGCTCCTCACGGCATCTACGATGTGCGTGCCAATGCGGGTTGGGTTACGGTAGGCATCGATCACGATACGGCGGAATTTACGGTCAACAGCCTTCGCCTCTAAAACAGACGTGCCTCCTGTGTCGAACAGAAGGCACGTCTGTTGCTGTCGTCTGTCAATGAAATGCGCAGGATTTGCGATCTTCTCTGCCGAATCGAAGACTGTACCATTTACGAGGAGGCTATTCGAAGTATGGCAGTCTGTGAACTGAAGTATTTTAGCAAGGCGCTGGAGAAGGCAACGGCAGCGACGGTTCTGCTGCCGGAGGGCACGCATCCCGGGCCGTTCCCTGTGCTCTATCTGCTGCATGGCCTCTCCGATGACCAGACCGCCTGGACTCGCTGGACCAGTATCGAACGTTATGTACGTGCTCTGCCCTTGATCGTCGTGATGCCGGACAGCGGACGTGGGTTCTACTGCGATGCCGAGCAGGGCTTTGCCTATGAGACCGCCATCGTACGGGATCTGGTCGGCTATGTCGATAAGACATTTCGAACCCAGGCGACACGGACAGGAAGAACGCTCGCAGGGCTCTCCATGGGAGGCTATGGAGCGGCAAAACTCGCACTGAAGTTTCCTGATATGTTCTGCGCAGCCGTAAGCCTCTCGGGGGCGATGGGGTTCGCGCATCGGGAGTTTGCTGTCTCCCTGGAACAGCCGTGGCAGCGGGAGTTTGCGCGGGTCGTCGGAACAGACCCGGTCGGCGGCCCCAACGATCTGTATGCCCTGGCGGCAGGACTGGAGACGGCACAGCGGCCGGCCCTACGGATCGACTGCGGCACCGAGGACTTTCTGCTGGAAGATAATCGCGCCTTCGACGCCTATCTGACAGAAATCGGCTATCCGCACGAATACGCCGAGCATCCGGGCGGACACGAATGGAGTTACTGGGACCGGCATATTCAGGAGGCGATCACGTTTCTGGAGCAGCGCATGGGCATCGAGAAGTGATATAATGTGGGCGGACCCCGGAAGGAGCAGTCCTCAATTGCCTATAAAAATCGTTCTTGCGGATGATCATGCGAGCGTGCGCCGCAGTTTATGCCTGCTGTTCACGGACGAACCGAGTATTGCGCTGATCGGCGAGGCTGCCGACGGTCTTGAAGCGCTTAGAGCCGTTCACACCCTGCAGCCCGATCTCCTGCTGATGGACATCAAGATGCCACAACTGACGGGTCTGGAGGTTCTGCAGTATCTGCGCAACGAACAGAATATGGTCGCCATCATTATCCTGTCCAACCACTCTGAGCCCGTCTATGTCGAGGCGGCGATGCGTTTGGGAGCCAACGGCTTCGTGGCAAAAGCTTCCGGTCTGGAGACTCTTATGGAGGCGATCCATGCCGTTCACGACGGCAGTTTTTACGTCGATTCCCACATACGTCGCTGACAGCTTGCAGAAGCAGGATATTGAATCAATGCTGAAAAAGTTCAATTCAGTCCCGGTGCGAAATCCGGGCACCGCTTTGGAGATGGATCGGATACGCACCGTACAGGTGAACCGCAGCGCCGCCGAGCGGCGGGCCGCCACTCTCGTCGCGCGCCGCACCGTCAAAAAGGAGTGGCAGGCCGCCTGGCTGCTGCGGGCGATCTCCTGTATCGACCTGACGACGCTGGCGGGTGACGACACGCAAGGCACTGTGCGGCGGCTGTGTGCCAAGGCGCGCCAGCCCGTCCGGGCCGATCTCCTGCAGGCGCTGGGCGTCTCGCATCTCAGCCTGACGGTCGGAGCGGTCTGCGTCTATCACGAGATGGTCGAAACGGCGGTGGAGGCGCTGCGCGGGTCGGGCATTCCGGTCGCCGCCGTTTCGACGGGCTTTCCAGCAGGCCTGAGCCCGTTCACGTTACGGGTACAGGAGATACGCGAGTCGGTGGAGGCGGGCGCGGCGGAGATAGACATCGTCATCTCACGCCGGCATGTGCTGAACGGCGAATGGTCCGCCCTCTATGACGAAGTGGCTGCCTTCCGGGCGGCCTGCGGCCAAGCGCACATGAAGACGATCCTGGCTGTCGGCGAGCTCGGCACGCTCCGCAACGTGGCCCGTGCCAGTCAGGTCTGCATGATGGCAGGCGCCGACTTCATCAAGACATCGACCGGCAAAGAGAGCATGAATGCAACGCTGCCTGTCAGTCTTATCATGACGCGGTGCATCCGCGACTATCACGAACAGACCGGCTTTCAGGTCGGTTTCAAGCCTGCAGGGGGCATCAGAACCGCGAAGCAGGCGCTGGACTGGCTCATTCTCATCAAGGAGGAGCTGGGCGGCGACTGGCTGCGCCCCACCCTGTTTCGCTTTGGAGCCAGCAGTCTGCTCTCCGACATCGAGCGTCAGCTGGAACACCATGTCACCGGCCGCTACGCCGCGCTGCATCATCAGCCGATGGCATGAAAGAAAAATAGCGAAGCTAACCTTTTGCGTCCTGTCTCGTCTATCGTAGTGATGTGCAGCGCAATCGGCATCGGCAGCGAGAGCAAACCGGTTCAGGACAGATCTTTTCCATGTAAACGGCACTCCTTCTCACCCGTCCTATTGCACCGGACGACAACTTCTCGCCAGACCACAGGAGAATTCGACTGATGAAACTTAAAACTCTTTTCGCGATGGCCGCCCTGACCGCCGCGCTCGGCATGAGCGTCAGCGCAGCCGATGCTCAGGGCCGGCGCGGAGCCGCCGCCGCACAGGGGGGGTTGGGAAACCCCATGCTCATGCAGATGCAGATGCAGATGATGGGCGGAGCCAATCTCATAGACCCGGCACAGTCTGCAAAGGCCATGCTGGTCTATCGCCCGGACGTGCAGAACGCGCTGGGGCTCGATCTCAAGCAGAAGCTGGCACTGGACGCCCTCAAAGATGTGCAGGCACAGAACCAGCAGAAGATGGGTCAGGATATGCGCACTCTCATCCAGGGTACGCGCCGCCAGGCACAGACCCTCTCGCCGGACGAGCTGCAGCAGCAGATGCAGGACGTGTCCGACAAAGCCAAGGGAATGGCGCTGGGTTACCAGGATGACATGGAGAAGCGCATCGACGCTATTTTGACGCAGCGGCAGCGGACACGCCTCAGCGAATTCGATCTGCAGTGGCGCGGCCCGATGGCCCTCGTCGATCCCAAGGTGGCGGCCAGGGCGGCGCTCGGCGATGAAGACAAGAAAAAGGCGGCGGATACCTACAAAGAGTTCACCGATTCCCGCCAGAAACTGGCCTTCTCGATGATGCCCGCCAATATGCGGAACCGTTTTGGCGCCCCGCCGACCGGCACGGCCGCCGATCCGACGAACGCCAGCGCTCCGCCGGCGGCGCCTGTCCAGCCGACAGTGCCCCTCACCCCGGACGAACAGGCAGCAGCTCAGAAAAAAGCCCTGCGCGATTTCGAGAAGAGCCGCATTGCACTGGGAGCCAAACTGGTCGCCAATGTGACCCCCGCCGCCGCCACAGCGTGGCAGGGGATGATCGGAACGCACTTCACGTTCCGCAGCGACGAATAACAGTTTCGTTTGGCCGCCGGCTTTCTATTACAATTGACATTCGAAAGCCGGCGGCCCTGCTTCTCTGACACATAACCTGCTCCACTCCGAATTCACGAAAAGGATTTCCTACGATGCTACGCAAGAATCTATTTCCCCTGCTCGGCGCTGCCGCCACACTGTTCGGTCTGCTCCACGGTTCCGTTCTGCCTGCCAGGGCGCAGGCGGCCCCTCCTGCCAACCCTTTGCAGGGCTTCAATCTGCCGCCTTCGCTCTTCTTCGGTTTTGTTGGGCAGGCGGGCGGAGGCGTGGATCCGACGCACAGCAGCGCGATGCAGCTGCTGCAGCGCAACGACGTTCGCAATGAGATCGGTCTCGACCTGAAACAACAGAACGCTCTGGAAGAACTGCGCACAAAATCACAGCAGGAGTTTCAGACCACGATACAGTCCAGCATCAAGGAGAGCATGAAGGCGCTGCAGAATGTGCCCCAGGATCAGCAGCAGAGCCAGATTCAGGATCGCATGGACCAGTTCGCATCCACGGTACAGACCATGCAGGGCGATCTGGACAAACGTACCGAAGCGATTTTACGCCCCAAACAAGCCGCGCGTCTGCGGGAACTCGATCTGCGCTGGCGCGGACTGCTGGCGCTGAGCGATCCCAAGGTCGCCGCAGTGATGAAACTCATGCCGGATCAGGCAGACAAGGTCAGCGCCCTCGTCAAAGAGTTTATGGATGGGCAGCAGAAGGCTCTCATGCAGGCCATGGTTCCCGTTGTGTCTCCGAATGGCAATGGCCAGGATGGAGGAGCGCTGACGCCTCAGGAACGGGCGCAGCAGAGGCAGAAGACGACGTACGACGCCATGCACAGCAAAGAGATGGAAAAGGCCAGAGCGGATACCGGGGCCAAACTGCTCGATCTGCTGACTCCCGCCCAAAAGGCCCAGTGGACCACGCTGAAGGGCGCCAAATTTACGTTCCGCACAACCGAAGCGCCGTAGTGCCGTACCGCATGTTCCATTACTAGCGCGCAGGGAGGGATGTTCTGTCCTCTCTGCGCGTTATTGTGTGTCGTCTGCATCTCGTCTACAGGTCGCTGGGACGGAGAGAGCCCAGTTCTTTGCCGTCCGGGGTAAGACGCAGGGTGCCGAACCGAAGTATGTGGGCCGCCTGCGGGGTGCGCACGGGCGTCCGGACGCCCAGGGTGCGGCGGCGAAAATCGAGGGCTTCCAACAGACCCAGGCCGAGCAGTTTTCCGTTCCCGCTCTCCAGGCCCAGCAGCAGCTGGCGCAGATTGGGAGCGATCGTGATGGCCAGCGACTGCGGCTTCAGCTGCTCCTGGACCATCGCGAGCCCCGGAATCTCCGTCGGCAGCGGTTTGCTGACCATCATTCCCAGAACCTGGCCGCACATCTCAGCATGGTAGACACGCGTATGAAACCCCAGCGCCTGATTGAGAAACTTGAGCAGATGCGGCGGCAGGGGATCGCTGCCTCCCAGCCAGGTCCCGACCAGCGCGACATCGTCGAAGGAGAACGTGTGCAGCGTCGTCGTCTCGAAGTAAGAAGCGAAGCGCATGGCGCGGCGCTGGGAACGCAGTCCCGGTGATTTGCGGGTAACGGAGGCAGGAATCGGAGGATTGTGGACACGGCAGCCCGTTCGGTGGCGCAGCGGAGCAAGAATCGGTTCCAGCTCCCCGCTGCGCTGCAGCGCGATGACATGCGCTGGCTGCAGCAGGTCGAACTCGATCTGGTGCATGCGTCTGGCCTCGCCGCCCTGAATATAGCCGCAGGTATCGACCACCAGCATCCGATCCGCTGCCATTGCGGCCAGCCGCGCTGTCCCGGCGGCGTGTTCCAGCAGATGGGAGGCCGGGGAGGTATTGCCGACAAAGGCCAGCGCCTGCGGTGCAAGATCGGACAGAGAGCCAACGGGCGCGTCCGCAAAGGCCAGGCCGATGCAGCCGGGCGGTCCGATCTCCGACTGCCCCGGATCGGTATCCAGCAGCGCGATCCGTTTTCCGACAGCGACAGCCCGATTGACCAGCAGACGCGTCAGCGTGGTTTTGCCGACATCCATGCCGCCGATAAGCAGCACACTGCCGCCCGCAGACAGCACGGCGTCCAGAGTCGGCTCCCAGACGGCGTAGGGATCGGTCTCCGGGCTGCTCATCGCCGCCGCCATTCGGTGCCGATCATTTCGACCGGCTCTCCTGCGCGCGGTGCAGCAGCGTGGCCACGTCCGCCGTTCCAGAGAGAGTGAGCTGGCCTTTTGCAGTCGTCACGGAGGTCAGCTGCACGGGAAAAGGCAGCGTGGAAAGATCCAGCGAGTTCTCGAAACGCGCTTTGAGGAACTGCAGCGGCCTCCCCGTGATGGGGAGGCCGACCACCACGAA
>JAYTGR010000931.1:0-8660 GCA_043733205.1 Chthonomonadaceae bacterium | reverse complement strand
GCCCGCAAAAGCCGTCTATTCCGGCCTTTTGCCCCGATTCCTGCCGCGCCGGGCCGATTTTTCGTGAATTTTTCGCGATAGGTTGAATTCCTTTTCGGTTTCTTGTATAATACTAAGCGGCGCTTCCGAAACGCCTGGGTTTTTACTCAGACGCTATTAGAAACAGCTGCAGCTAATCCTCCCGCCCGGCGGCAGCGTTCCGCAGGGCCACCCGGCGATTTCGCCGACAAAAATCCTATGGATCGAGGGAACAGGGTGATCAGTGAATTGCAGCACCATCTCCCACCCAGTCACATCAAGTTTGCCGATATGGCGGACCGGGAGATCGTTGACAGAGCGCAGCGGGGAGATGAGGCCGCCTCAGAGTTCCTGCTGTACAAATACCGTAACCTCGTTCGCACGAAAGTCAAATCCTACTTCCTGGTAGGAGCCGAGAAAGAAGACCTGCTTCAGGTCGGAATGATCGGTCTCTGGCAGGCGATAGTCGACTTTCGTTGTGACAAGGCTATCTCGTTTCCAGCTTTTGCCAAAGTCTGTATTCAGCGGCATATCATTACCGCCATCAAGACCGCGACACGCCAGAAACAGATGCCTCTCAATACGTCTCTTTCTTTAGAAAGTCCCTCTGAAGACTCCGGCCCCGATTGGAATCTCTCCGACATTATTCCTTCTACCGATACGCTCGATCCTGAAGAACTCGTCATTCAAAGCGAGGACACCCGGGTGCTTCACGAAATGCTGCAGCAGGTGCTTTCAGATTTCGAATGGAATGTGCTGGCAGGATACCAGATCGGGAAATCCTACCGCGAGATCGCTTCAGAACTCAAATGTAAAACTAAATCGGTGGATAACGCTCTGGCCCGTATCAAACGCAAGGTCTCCAGTGTGCCATTGGGCCTCGCTAACCTCAGCGAACTTCTCGTCAACTCCGCGCTGCGTTGATAGTCCGTCCTTATCGTATTCTTTCCGTATTGCGCCGATGCCGTGTCCTCCACGGCATCGGCGCATCGCTTTGCCCCCATCCAGCCGAGCCGCCATGCCCACATCGCGTGACGCAGGCAGAAAACCACCCGCGTTCGATACGCCGGAGCCGGTGTTTCCGCCTTCGACGCCAGAGACCGGCGTCTGCTCCGGCGGCCCGAACTATCCCTCGAAAACACCGATGTCAGGAGCAGGCCCATGTCTGGATTTGGAAAGGAAGAGCCCGATATCTCCGCAGAAGAGCGGGCGATTGCGGAGGTTCTAGGCGATAATCCCCGCGCCCAGGAGCTGCGGGCGATGCGAATCGCTCTCGAACAGCGCCGCGAGGGGATGCGGCGGGAGCGGGAGCGCGCCCAGGACCGGACGGAACAGACCCGCCTGCAGGCGAAAATCCAGGAACTCGACAAACAGATCGCGGCGCTGCGGCAGGAAGAGGGCATCACGCAGTTTGTAGAAAGCTCGGTTCGCGTCACGCTCCATCAGTCTGCCGGAGACGAGTTCGAGGAGAACTGAAGGCGCCAGGACAGGACTTCGGCAGCCGCACTCCTTACCAAAGATCGGCGATGCCATCCTCATTCCGACTGCTCCATCAGAAGCAGACACAAATACCCCTTTTTGCGTCTACTTGAAGCCACTGTCGTTTCCTGGCTATAATGTTTAATCCGCAACAACGAAGTGCGTAAGCTCGGAGAGGCTTGGGACCACGCACTTTACTTCGTCCCATGAGGATCCCGTGCTCTGTACTAACAACAGAGATGGAGATCGCTTTTGGGAAATCCACGCAAGACCCTTTGCACGCGATGTATTCTGTCCCCCAGTCACGTCTCATTTTTCCATGTGATCGTATACACCAAGGAGCACAACTGAATGTCTCGTATTTCCCCGTCGCGTCGGCCTGCCGCAGGCTTCACGCTGATCGAACTGCTGGTTGTCATCGCCATTATCGCGATTCTCGCGGCTATTCTCTTTCCTGTCTTCGCACAGGCACGGGAGAAGGCACGCCAGACATCCTGCATGTCCAATATGAAGCAGCTCGGAACCAGTATCATTATGTATGTACAGGACTATGACGAGCAGTTCCCGTCCGGCCGTGTCTCTCCCACCGACACGAACGCCCAATTGACGGCCCATCATGGTCAGGGCTGGGGCGGACAGATCTACGCTTATGTGAAGAGCGGACAGGTTTTCAAGTGCCCGGATGATTCGACCGCGTCCAAGGCGGCGAACGGCGCCATTCCGGCTCTCTATCCTGTCTCCTATCTGCTCAACTACAATATCCCCGCCTTTGCCCCGGCAATCGCGGCGCAGACCGCACCCGCATCGACGGTTCTGCTGGCAGAGTGTTCGGGCGCACAGGTCAATGTCGTGACCATCGGTGAAATCCCCCCCGATCCCACTACCGCAGTCTTCTCCCCGTCCGGTGACGGCCTCACCATCCTGACTGCGACGGACACGGGCTCCAACGGCCCCGTCCGCTACGAGACGGGCTTCACCGGCGGTTACAATACCGAACCCTTCCCGGCGCTGTTCAATTTAGCGGCGGGCCGTCACTCCGGCGGCGGTCTGTACGTCATGGGTGACAGCCACGCCAAGTACTTCAAGCCCGGAGCGGTCTCCCCGGGTGCGCCCGCTGCCGGTTCGAGCGACGCTGAGAACACGTCTGCCTACAAGGCGGCCGGCACCGGCGCCTCCGGCTACGGCGCGACCTTCAGCCCCAACTAACGGCCCCTCTCTTCTATGGAGAGGCCCTGAAAACAGAGAGCCGTCAACTGCGCGTGGGCAGTCGGCGGCTCTTTGAGCGTCTGAGACGTCGTTAGAAAGAAAAGAGATGTATTTAGAAAGAGACGACGGCTTTCAGAACGCGGTTTTCGGGCTCCAGCCAGCGCGGAAAAAGAGCGGTCATCTCCGCTGCTTCGGCACGGTGCGTGATCCAGGGTTCGGTATCGACTTTGCCCGATTCCAGCAGGCTCAAAATACGCTGGAAGTCTCTCCCAGTCGAGTTACGAGTCGCCAGAAGCGTCATCTCTTTGCGATGGAAATCGGGATCGTAGAAACTAACACTGCCAAGAAACAGCCCGACGAAGACCAGGCGGCCTCCGGGAGCCACATACTGAAACGCATTCTGCATGGAGTCCGCATTGCCGGTGGCGTCGAAAACGACAGTCGGAAGATCTCCGCTCGTAATGGCAGTGATCGCTGCAAGAGGATCCTCATGGACGGCAACACTGTGCTCGATTCCCATACGTTCCCGGGCGAATGTCAGACGATGTGCATTGGTGTCCAGTGCGATCACCTGCGCGCCTGCCGCCTGCGCGAACTGAATGACGGAGAGGCCGATCGGCCCAGTTCCGATAACCAGGGCGAACTCCCCCGGTTCGATACCGGCCCTGTCGACGGCATGCGCCCCGATCCCAAGCGTCTCCACCAGAGCGAGCTGCTCCAGAGAGAGTATTTCCGACTTGTGCAGTTTCGTCATCGGCACCTGTACGAAGCTGCGCATGCCGCCGTCGATATGGACGCCCAGCACCTTGAGATGCGCGCAGCAGTTGGTCTTGCCCTTGCGGCAGGCGATGCACTCTCCGCAGTTCAGATAGGGCTCCACGGCGCAGCGGTCTCCGACCCTCAGCGTGTCGCTGGCAGAACCGAGCGCGATGATCTCCACCCCCAGTTCATGCCCCAGAATGCGAGGGTAGGTAAAGAAAGGCTGTTTGCCGCGATAGGCATGCAGATCGGTGCCGCAGATACCGACCCGATGCACCCGTACGAGGGCTTCACCGGGGCCAGGTGCCTCCGGTTCCGCCGTATCGACCAAGACAAAGCGCCCCGGCTCCTCAAGAACAATAGTTTGCATGATGATAGTCTTTCAGGCCCCCGCCAGCATCGCGCTGAGAAGCGGCGTGTTTGCGGGTGCCTTCGGTCGCCCTAAGCTGTGCCGCAAGATTCGCCATCCTGGAGGTGAATCCCTGTCTGAACCACGATTTTCTCGATTAGACGATTAACACGACTGTTGTCGTGCTCATCGTTTTCCTGCGGAAAAGAGTGTTTGGCGCCCTTGGGGATGGACGATTGGACGCGAGATCGGGTGACTGGTGCGGCAATAATCGTGTTAATCCCTTAATCGAGAAAATCGTGGTTCAAGACGCTAACTGGGTTGGGCAGAACTATCTAGAGTGCATAAATGCTGAGGAAGAACTGGAAGAAATCATACTTTTACAAGGTGATAGTCTTTCAGGCTTCAGCCAGAATTTCGCTTAACAGGCGCGGCGGTTTGCCGAACTGCGCGAGGTACTCCTCCGCCGTTGGCCGCAGGCGAATGGCGGCTTTTTGCGCGTGATTGACGGCGATATCCCGCAGCTGATGATTTAAGAACGGGTTGGCGAATCGCTCCAGAGTCTGATACGCAAACCGCTCGCCGTCATCGACACGCCCTTCCAGGGTGGGAACGATCTCGGTGAAGAGCAGTTCGTGCAGCCATGCCGCGAGCTGCGGATCGGCCATCGCCTCCCGCACGGTCCCATACCCCAGCGGCAGGGCACGCGTGACCAGCGCGGTATGCGCTCCATTGAGAATACGCACTTTCCGCAGCCAGTAGCGGCCCACATCGAGTGAGCGCAAAATAGCAGGGTGTTCGAAGACATAAGGCTCCTGCCCGTTGCCCTCGATGGCCCAGAGCGCATACGGCTCCGCAACGGTCAGCAGTGGATCCCTTGCCAGCAGCGGATGGCCTTCCGGCCGCTCCGTCACGATCCGATCCACCAGCGTATTGAGCCAGCGGCACTCGGTCTCCAGCCAGTAAGTGAACCGTCCTTCCCAGCCCCAGCGCCGCGCCTGCTCCAGCGCCAGTCCCAGCAGAATGTCGGCATTGTTCTCGATCAGTTCGCAGGGCAGGATGGTGAGCCCGGGCAGGCCGCTCTCATAGCGAAGATTGAGCAGCTCCGTCAGGCGCGCCGGAAAGGAGAGCGGGCTGTTGCCCTCGCGATCGTCGTCCTGCGGCAGCAGCGTCAGCCCCATCTCAGTGGTGTTGGAGACAACCAGGCGCAGGTCCGGCGAACAGGCCACATCCGTGATCTCTTCCCACTCCGCCTGCGCGGCCAGCGCGCGGGAGACACTCTGCACCTCGATCGTCTCGTCTACGGGGCTTCCGTTCTCCAGCCCGCGAATCAGGACATGGTAGCGGCAGCCGTTGGCGCTCAGCTGCCGCGCCCGTTCGCCCTCGGTGGACTGCACCATGACAATCTGTCCAACGGGATGCTCTCCCAAGTTGGCCTGATGCGCGAACACGTCCACGAAGCCGCGCAGGAAACGTCCGCTTCCGAACTGCAAAATCGTCTCCGGTAACTCTGTCATAAGGTATGTGGTCTCCTGCGTCCGGCGGCCGGCCTAACTATTCTCCGGCCTGCCGCTGGGCCAACTCAGGTTATGGACGGGACGCAGTATTTCCTGCACGTTTCGCAGCAGTTCCGGGTCCGGGGCGGATTCCAGCGCCGTCAGGTTCTTTGCCAGGGTCGTTCGGTCGGCGATACCGACTAGCGTCGTGGCGATCTCCGGGTTCGCCAGCGCGAACTGCAGGCCGAGATGCGCCAGTGCAACACCCCGTTCACGGCAGCAGGCAAGCGCAGCGGCCGCCGCGGCGCGAAGTTCCGATGGAGCCGGATGCCACTTGGGAAGTGGCCTGTCGGTCAGCAGCCCCATACCGAGCGCAGAGGCGTTGACGACACCGACACCGCGCTCCCGCAGACCGGGCAGCAGGCTTTCCAGCGAAGTATCGTTCAGGCTGTAGTGGCAGTAAGAGAGAATGAAGTCCAGATCGGTCCGATCCAGAACCGTGCGGAAAATCTGCAAAGGCAGACCGCTGATGCCCAGAAACCGGACTTTGCCCGTCTCCTGGATTTTACGCAGCGCCGGCAGCGTCTCCTCGACGATCTGGTTCAGAGAGACATACTCGATGTCGTGGCAGATCAACAGGTCGATCGTCTCCACCCCCAACCGCTGCAGGCTCTCCTCGACACTCCGTGTGACCCGCCCCGCCGAGAAATCGAAATCCGCCTCGCCATAGCGTCCTACTTTAGAGGAGAGCAGAAACCGTTCACGCGGAACCCCTGCAAGGCACTTGCCCAGCATCGTTTCGGCACGTGTCAGGCCATAAAAGGGCGCGACATCGAAATAGTTGATCCCCGCGTCGAGGGCCGCATGCACGGTGCGCACACACTCGGTCGTATCGACTTCACCGAAGACGCCTCCAAGCGGCGAGCCGCCAAACCCCAGGACCGAGACCTCCAGCCCTGTCCTGCCCAACGTTCGGTAACGCATGCGAACCTCCCCTCTTCTTCTAATCAGTGTGTCACCCTTTTAGATACAACATCGCGTTCCCACCTCCTCCTGTATCGACAGACAAAAAAATGCCCGGCTTCGCCATTGAAGCCGGGCGTGAACGCAGGCACACCGAAGTCTGCCTGACGAACACAAAACAATTGAGGACAAGAAAGAAGGATACCTTCACGGCTATTATAGCCCATTCTGCATGCACTGTCAATAGACGAAGCGACAAAATGATAGTGTTTTTATTTCAGGGGCTTAATTAAGCGGACAATACGAATAGAAATCGTCGATATTTGCATTTGCGGCAACTTCTGCCGTCCGAAAGGCGTTCTTGGCGGCTGTATATATGCAAGCCTGTGCGCGGATTGCCCGTACAACAAGAATTTGACATCCAGCGTCTCGAATATGTTGAATTTATTGTACAGCATGGGCTATACTATCTCTGTGGCTTCATAGCGCGGAACCGCGTGAATGAAAGGATATAGACCTTAATGACCTTGTCTGGAGAGAAACGGCGCGGCAGAAGGCCTGCGCTCGATCCGGGAGAACGGCGGCGTCTTGCTGCGCGGATCGCCAAAATGGTATTGGTGGATCGCCTGGAGCAAAAGGAGATTCTGCAGCAGCTGACGAAATCGGAGCCTGAACTGGCTCATATCGACGCCAGCACTATCTCGCGCCTCTACCGTTTTGCACTGGATACCGGTATCGTTCGCGTCCACATCGATGAAAATGCGCCCTTCAAGCCGCCGCGTATCGAGTCGCTGGAGCGGGAACTTGTCGCCGCTTACGAACTTCAGTCGGCGATTGTCGCCGATGCCACGGGGCATGAAGAGACTTTAGAAAGCTCCCTGGCCGACGACCGCCTGCACCAGGCGCTCGGACAGCTCTGCTCCGAATACCTCGATACGATCGTCAGACAGAACGAGATCGTCGCTCTCTCATCAGGACGCGCTGTTTTCTACGCCTGTGAAAGCCTGTTCAACAAGCATATCTTCGATAAGCGCAATGTGCGCGGCGTCAAAGTCGTCAGCATGAACGGCAATATTGCCGCCGAAGTATGGAGCATGGAGAGCCCGGACGCCCGGCGCGCCATGGATGCCGACATCAGCGGTGCGTGGCTGGCGCGCGCCTTCCCGGATGCCGAGTTGATCCGCCTGAGCCTGCCCGTCGCCGTGAAGTCGCCGGAGATGATTCCGGAATGGCTTGCGGAAGGACCAGGACGCTGGATCTCGCCCCAAGTCTGGGAAGAGAAATCGAAACAGGGCACCACCCCAATGATCTCCAGAGCGGGGGAGGATGATGTCTATGTTCCGACCCTGGCGCTCGTCGGAATCGGAGGCGTACGCGCCAAATCTGGCCACCGCTTCATTGTCGGCCTGCATGAACCGATGCTGGGTAACCTGCAGCCCGAACTTGGCAAGATGATCGAGTTGATCGAACAGATCTCCGGCAACGGCAACAAACTGATCTCCTGCGCGGTCGGTGACCTTTGCAACCGGCTGTTCGTGACGCTGGCGGCGCGCAAGCATCTTGCGCCTGCCAAACTCGCGGAACTGAACGGCTATGTCCAGGCGATCAACGAGCGGCTGCTCTCGATCACTTTCGAGCAGCTCTACCTCGTCCCGAAAGTCGTCGTCGTGGCAGGCGGCGCGTCGAAAGTGGACGCCATTCGCTCCGTGCTGGAGTGGCAGGCGATGGGCTGGAGTCAGCCGATCGTCCACGACCTCTGCACTGACCGCGAGACAGCGGTCCGCCTCCTCGAAGCGAAGCGCAGTTCCACCCGCCGTCCCTGATCCTTGTTCCTATTCACTTTGTCATCCCGGCTCCTCCGAAGGTTAGAAACCTACAGAGACAGCCGGGACTTTTTTTGTCTGCATCTGGGCAGGAAGTCGTCACTGCAATCGCGAAAGAGTGCAGACACATCTGCGCTTTGACAGAGAGGACGAACAGAGAGAACTCATGAGCGATTTCACACCCAAACCGGAACATAAATTTACCTTTGGCCTTTGGACCGTGGGCAACGCGGGGCGCGACCCTTTCGGCGGCCCAGTGCGTGAGCCTGTCTCCCCCTGCGGTCTGGCCTACCAGCCGCCTTACATCGTCGAGAAGCTGGCAAAGCTGGGCGCGTATGGCGTCAATCTCCACGACAACGATCTTGTGCCCATCGACGCGACCCCTGCCGAACGCAATGCCATCGTCCACGAGTTCAAGCAGGCGCTGAACGATAACGGCATGAGGGTGCCGATGGCGACCACCAACCTGTTCAGCGACCCGATCTTCAAGGATGGCGCATTCACCAGCGTCGATGCCAAAGTGCGCGCTTACGCACTGCAGAAGACCATGCGTGCGATGGATCTCGG
>JAYTGR010000930.1:0-8698 GCA_043733205.1 Chthonomonadaceae bacterium | reverse complement strand
TGAGCGCCTTCCTCGGCCTCTTCGAAGGCAAAAACACAGGCAAGATGGTGGTGGAGCTGGGTGTATCCGAGGAGACGGGATGAGCAATGTGGTTTTGGAAACCCACAATCTGACGCGCCGGTTCGGCCTCTGAAAGTGAAGGAACCTTTCCTGCTCTCACTACGGCGGCCTTACAGGACAGTAAACCTTTGTGCATTATTTTGTATGAGGGAAAGAGTAGAACCTTGCTGTTCCTACTCCAGACGCTGGTCCTGGCCGGCATCTACATGACGCCGATCCCCGAGATGAACTACGATATGTATCTTTTTCGAGAACGCAGCCTGCGCAGTGTCACGGCCAATACACGCCAGGATGGATGCGAGCTGCTAAGCCTAGCAGCCGAGATCCCTCTGCACACGCACACACAGGAATTCCCCCTGGAGCAGGCCAACGAAGCGCTGCAGGCCCTCAAGCATGATCGGATCAACGGTGCAGCTGTCCTCGCATCTCTGCAAACTGAACAATCCAGTCGTAAACCGAATGTTAAAACCAGATGATCCGATCAGCGTTGTGCCGCAGCGCTACGGCTTGAGGAATTGCGAGATGCCGTAGACGACGGTCACATTCGCTGTGATGGTCAGCTCGCCGGGCGCAATAGGCGTGGCGTCTCCCCCCGCGTCTATACGGCGCGCGAGTGTCATCAGACGGAGAGGCCTGGCATAGCCCGTATTGTCGCTAAGTTCAAGTATATTCAAAATGCTCGTGCCTGCCGCTTTCGCCAGGTGGTCGGCTTTACGGCGCGCATCCAGCACAGCCTTTTCCAGGGCCTCCCCTTCCGCCGCTTTCTGGTCTTCTAGTCCGAGCGCAATGCCTTCAATCGTGTTGGATCCTGCCGCCGTCGCCCCATCCAGCACATCGCTTATCTTCGCCAGATCGCGAACGATTACGCGCACCTGGTTGTACACGCGATAGCCTGTGATATGCGGTGACTGCGGCTTTACTCCCGGCGGCGTCGGAATCGAGTCGCTGTAAACGGGCGTGACGCTGTAGTTGATCGTCTGCACGTCCTTATCCGCGATTCCCGCTTTCTTCACGGCAGTTTGTACCCTTTGAGCGGCCACGGCGTTACCGCGCGCAGCCGCCTGGGAAGATTTGTCTTCCGTGACGACGCCGATGGTAACGTCCATCTTGTCGGGCTTCACTTTGACTTCGCCTTGTCCCGTAACGGTCAGGTGGGGAACAGACAGGTTCTTCAGAGCGTCCTGAGCGGTGGCAGAACGCCCAATCAGCAGCGAGAGCAGCAGCGCGCCCGCAAGTGCAAATCTGGATAGAGACAGTGTTTTGAGTCTTGTTTTCATCGGTAACCTCCGCAGAATATCTTTCTCGGTGCGCAAACGGTGTTCCTGCATCATTCCCGCATCATTCCCGCATCGATGTCGCATCGATGTCGCCTTCACAGCGCAGAAACATCGCCGCCACACTCTTAATAGTACGGTGCGCCTTGCTATTTCGGTGCGAGGTCTTTACGCTGCGCGAATCGCACACAGTCCATCACAAAGTCAGCAGGCAAAAACGGCCCCAGCAGAATACTATTCCTGGATGACGAAGCCACATTCTTAATCTCGCTCTTGCTGGGTGGTAATGGGGAAGACAACGGTAACCCACGCTCCTCCCTCCAGGCGATTCGCATACACGACCTGGCCGCGCAGGTCCAATCTGACGATATTCTCCACCAGTTCCAGCCCGGTGTTGCTCGCTGTCTCCGCATTAAAGCCGTCTGGGAATCCGGGGCCGTCGTCGCAGACTTCCAGAGTCGCGGTATTGCTATGGACCCGAAAGCAGACTTCGGTCGTTCCGCTTCCATGTTTGAGGGCATTCGAGACCAGTTCGTTGGTCACTAAAGCGAGCGCCGCTGCCTGCTTACTGACAAGCCGTGCTTCATCGAAGGCAGATTTCAGCGGGCGGTCTCCCATTGTCTGCTCCAGGACACGGACCAGTCTTTCTAATACTGCTCTGACGGAGAGCAGGTCCTGGTCGCTGCCTGCCTTGGCTTCCTGTGTGAGGATATCGTGAATGATTCCAAGCGCCAGCACATTGGCTCCTAAGCGGGCGAGTTCCGCCATCGGAACGGTCTCTCCTCCGCCTGCGCGCTGTATATCGATCAGCGCCGACACCATTTGCAGATTGTTCTTGACCCGGTGGTGCGTCTCGATCATCGATTTTTGCAGCCGGACGTTCAATATTTCAATCTCCTCTGTGTGCAGGCGAAGCGCTTCTTCCACCTGCTTGCGTGCGGTGATGTCGCGGCAGAAAACCCCCAGACTCTCTTCGGTCGGATAAGCGCTTATTTCCAGCCAGACGTCATGGGCAGCGTCCTGGCAGTGATGCTCCAGGTGAACCGTGACCTGCTCGGCCATTGCGCGGCGGTACGCGGCTTCTACGGGCGTACCGACCGAAGCGGGCCACTCTTCCCAATGGGTTTTGCCTAAGAATGCTTCCGGCATTTCGCCGTTGATACGGGCGGCTTCCCGGTTCACAAACTGGATACGCCACTCCTTATCCAGCACAAGAAAGGCATCGGTCATCCCGGCCAGGATGCTGCCGATGCGCTCCTCTGCCCGCAGGTGCGCGGCGCGCTCCTGTTTCTCGCGCTCTTCCAGGCGCATGCGCTCAGTCACATCCTGCGTGTGGTGTGTGAAGCGAGGAGTGTCAGAGGGGAGGACAACATAGAGTTCCGGCAGTCCCTCCAATAAGGCGGGGAAGCTGGGCGCAGGGACAGACAAAGAGGTGGCAGGAAGTTCAGAGGGCTTCTCCCTTTCGGCAAGCAGGCTTTCCAAAAGACAAATCTCCGCTCGAAGACGTTCTATTTCCGTCTCTACATGATCGGTCTTTGTTGTGGTCAAGCGCTCGGCTTCATTCACGAGAGTATCCCATCAGAAAACTAACGATGCAGGGTGGCGGGCTAACTTATGATTTCCTCACTCTTTCTTTCTCCTTTATGGTCCACGATAGAAAACGCCGTTCGCCATCCGGGGGCGTCTCCCGTTCCTGGCGCGGTTCGCCTCGTGGCTTACCAGTTTCGCCAGGAACGGGAGACGCGGATTGCGAGCGGCGTGCCCTTATGCCCAACGCATTCTGTTCAGAAATAGGGATCCACGCTGAGGTGATCTTCGATTTTGTGTATGCCGGAGGCGCAGCCTGCGGCTCCAAGCACGGCCTGCTTCTCATTCCAGTTGTGGACACGTCCGGTCAGAGAGACGATTCCGTTTTGTACTTCTACCTTGATGCTGCCAGCCGCCCGGTCGGCACGTCGTTCCAGAGCCTCTTCGATTGATTGGCGTACGTCTCCCGGCGTCAGTGGGGGCGCGCTGACCGTGAGATTATTGATCACTCCCCGCAAACCGGTCAGGTTACAGATGCCGTGCTCTACCGAAGTCCGATCCACCAGATAAGGAACGCTTCCTTCCAGTGTGACCCAGCCATTGGTGACGGTAGACTGGATCTTCTCGTGGGGAATGAAAACGTTCCAGGTCAGTGTACGCCGTACCGCTTCGGCGATCTCCGTATCGTTATGCGCCATCGTACCCGGAACGTGGACCTGAATGTCGTTGGCGACATCGAGCACGCCCTCGACATGATGGGCAGCGTCCTTCGCCGCGATCTTTTTGGCGTAACTGCTGACCGTGCCGGTGAGCGTGACGACGCCCTTGGTTGTCTCGACACCGACTTCGGTCTCATCGACCTGGGTGTCCCACTTGAGTTCCTGAATAACTGCGTCGTGGATCTGGCGATCCGTCTTTGCCATCATGAGTGTCATGATCTCTCCTCTTTCCTCGATTGGCCGGTAAGCGGCCGACCGGGTGAAAGCCTTCACGAGCTTTCCGCCTGCCTGTGGGTTCCGTGGGCAGGACTACTGTGCATTATAGGGCAGACAGGCCGAGGATACATCCGCAAAACGGCGGATTGTGCAGGGATCATGTCTGGCAGGGAGCGCCTCTAAGACACAGGAGATGCCGGTATCTATTGCTCTCCGACCTCCGCCAGAAGCCCCTGCGGGTGAGGTCGACTTGCGTAAACGATCTGACCGTTTGAGGAGGCTAACGGACGATCAGCACAGGGCAGTGCGCGTGGTGAGCGACGTAGTTCGACACGCTGCCCACCAGCAGGCGCTCAAAGCCGCCCAGTCCCCGGCTTCCCATGACGATGAGATCGCAGTTCTCGGCGTCGGCATAGCGGACGATCGACTCGCCGACATGCCCTCGTTCCTCGCTGATCTGGAAAGCGATGCCTGTCTCCTTTGCCGCCGCCTCCACGCTCGCTTCAACGGAATGGTGGCGCCGTTCGCTCTCTTCCACTTCTTCGGGAGTTTGAGCCGGATGCAGCCCGGCGGCTGATTTGTGAAATCTTCCGGCAGGTGCGTTGACATTCAAAACGTTCAGGCACGCCTCGAACCCTCTGGCCAGCGCACAGGCGGCTTCGGCCGCTTTCGACGATCCGGCGGAGCCATCGGAGGCCAGAAGGATCCGCCGTATAGGCCGGGGATCTCCCCGTTCGATCAGGACCGGACAGTGGGCATAGTGCAGAACGCCGGAGGAGACGCTGCCCAGGAAAAGCTCTTCCAGCCTGCTCCGTCCCCGACTGCCTACCACGATCAGGTCGGCCTTCTCCCGCCCCGCGACCGCAATAATGGCGTCTACGGGATGGCCCAGTTCCTGCAGCATTCGGTAGGGTGGCTGGAGCGGCGCCAGGATGGGCTTGACGGCCTTCTCAGCGGCCGCGAGTTCGCCCTGAATACACTCCTCGAGGATCTGCGGTGCGACGGACATCGCCCCATAGCCTGCATCCCCTGCCGCAGCGAAGGAGAGATCGAAAACGTTGAGAACCACGATCTGTGAGGCAAATCGTTTGGCGATCTCAGACGCCAGCAGAGCGGCGTTCTCCGCATATTCGGAACCATCCGAGCCGATAAGAATTGTGTGGAACATGATCTTTCTCCTTATAGCGAACATTACAAACGAGAGTTGGTGCATTTCAGCGCAGACACAGTCCGTTTCCACTCACGAAAGGGAGGGTTGTGCCGTAAAGCGCTCCATAATCCGATGCGCGGTTTCGGCGGCGGGCCGGCTGGTATCGGCGCGAATATAGTGGAACTGTGCTGCTTTAGGAGGTGCCACAGGGCCTGAATGGGCGCAGTCGTGCCGCTGCTGTTCATAGACGCGCAAGTCCGCATCGGAGGCGTGCTCATCCGTCCGGCGGGCCTGAAGACGCGCACGGATGAGCACATCGGGAGCCTGACATTCGAGGATCCAGAATTCGGCGTCCCGCTCCCGTGCCAATTCGGCTGCCGCTTCCCGCTCCTGCGGCTCTAAGAACGTCGCGTCGAGGATCACATGCTGCCCCCGGCGAAGGCAGCTGCAGGCGTACGTCCTCATCCTCCGATAGACTTCCGCGCGCCGATTGGCCGTATAGTTTTCGGTCTTCAGGCGTGTGCCTGCGCTGACGCCTGCGGCTGTTTTGCGCAGGCGATCCGAGGAGAGACAGACCGCCGGCAGACGGCAGGCGAGTTCTGCTGCGAGGACCGATTTACCAGACCCCGAAAATCCGACGGTGATGACCAGAGCCGGACGCCGACGCCGCTGCGCATAACTGTTCGCCAGATCGTAAGCGATCGCCGCGCTGCTGCACTGAATCTGCCGCTCCGGTTCCGGAATTTCGCTTTCACGGCTTGCAAGGAGCGCGATATTACCGCGTACAATGGCCCGATAGACCCGATAGAAGGGCAGTATCTGCACTAACGACCTATCCTGGGTCGCGCTCAGGTACGTATCCATGAGATCCATGGACAGATCGGTTCGGCCTGCCAAGTCCAGATCCATGGCAAGATAGGCGATGTCGGCGGCGACGTCGATATAGCGAAAGGCATCGTTGAACTCGATGCAGTCGAAAATCTGAATCCCGTCGTCATAGCGCGTATCCAGGCAGATATTTTGTGTGCGCAGATCGCCGTGACAGTCGCGTATACGGTTCTCTTTCTCTCTGCACGCAAACAGGTCTGCATGAGCCTGCATGAATCCTTCCAGATAGCTGCGCAGTATCCGGCGCGTAAGAGCGTTCCGAGGATCCTGATCGACCGTATCCATGGTCTGCAGGGTGACGGCGATCGTATTCGCGATGGCGGCGTGGGTGCCGTAGGCGCTTATGGCGGCGCTGCTCGGGGCACTCCCGTGAAACGCGGCCAGACGACCGGCAAGGCGCAGGATATCCTCCGCTGTTACAGTGTCGGCGCGGAGACGCTGTGGGAGCATATCTTCGGCGCGAAGCTGCTTCATGCGCACTGCCCACTCCACCGGTGTTCCGCTTCCGCCCATTTGGAGGCGACCATGCTCGAAGGCGATCGGAAGCACGTCCAGGTAGATGTCAGGGCAGAGACGTCGGTTCAGACGAAGCTCCTGCTCGCACCAGTGGTGACGTCTCGACAGAGTGCGGTAGTCGAGGAAGCCGAAATCTACCGGCTTCTTGACTTTGTACGCGTACTCCCCTGTGAGAAAAACGCAGGAGATATGGGTTTGTACGGTACGCACCGCCTCAGCCGGATGCGGATACGTCGTCGGTTCTTCCAGCAGGTGCATGAGCTGGGCAAAATTCGGAACAGAACTACACGTTTCCAAGCGTCCCCTCCTGGATTTTCTGAATTCGCAGTGGCCACATCCTCGCAGGCGCTCTGTCTCCTTCACCAGCTTCGTTTCCCTATTATAATCGGGGCCGCACTGTCGTCACATCCGCGAAATGGCGGGTTGTGCCGGTTCTATCCTGTTTTTACCTGCACGCAGACCATCGGCCCGATATTCCACAATCCGCTGCTTAGGGGATCTTGTCTGCCCCTCTTCTATGCATAATAGAAGCAATGGAGCCTTTTTCAAAAGCCGGCTGTCGCCGTGGTTGCTTTGCCTGCCAAGGATGCCACAGAGCGGGCGGATAGCCGATTTCACCCAGACACAGACCCCAATCTCGCTTTTCCTGACAAAAGACGTCTGGTCAGGCGTGTCAGAGCAGACATGGGCCAAGGAACCCGTCTCATGCACAAAAACGGTATCGCGATTTACCCGTGTGCTCTCAACTGCTTACGAGCTTGAGCCACTGATCGGCAAACAGAGCGACAATACCGAACATCACATGCAGATGTGCCTTCGCATGTCCCCGTACTCGCAGATGCCGAGCGCCGAAAGTGTCTTTTAGGCGGCTGTTGCCCCGCTCTGCGGTGGTGCGCTCGCGGAAGCGCAGCGCCGTCGCCGGATCAAAGGAGAGCGCCTCTCCACGTCGCTTGTTCGGGGCGATGATCGGACGATGCCCGCACGCGCGGCTCGTTTGATGGATTGCCGGGGCGTCATAAGCGGAGTCCATCAGATCAGAGAGCGAAATCACCCGCTTGGCCATGCACTTGGTCGTCGGGATCGCCACCTGACTATCATGCAGGGAAGCCGAGATCGTCACCACCGTGATCGGGAAGGCACCATCGGCCCAATCGATGTGGGTCTTCCAGCCGATCCAGGCGTGCTTATAGCCCTTGGAATCGGTCTTGACACCCACATCACAAACGTAAGGCAAATCTGCCAGCGCCTCTTCTAAGCGGGGAAGCAGGATCGTGCAGATTGTGTCCCCAATATCTGCTAAAATGTTCATGTTAGCGCGCCTTTTTCGATTTGATCCGGCAAGACCAAATTCGACAAGGAGTGCTAACTCTCATTGTTCAACGACTTTTGAAAAAGGCTCAATGGTCTGGGTAATTCGTCGTGACTGGCAGATGCGCGAGAAGGAGAGGCAGCATGTTCCATAAGATACTGGTTTGCTCGGATGGCTCGGAAGGCGCGCTGGCGGCGGCGAGAATGAGCGCTCAGATCGCGCAGAGGTTTGATTCTGCCGTCCTGCTGATCCATCCTTTTGCGGGAAGGGACTGGGAATTTGCCGTCAGCCGGGAGGGGCTGGACGCATATGCCGCAGAGGCCCGGCGCGAACTGGAAGAGCATACCGGCAGGATTTTTCGAGAGGCGGGTGTGAAATACGAGGCCCTGCTCGAATACGGCCACCCGGCGGAGGCGATCACTCGAGTCGCCCAGCAGCATCAAACCGACTTGATCGTGATCGGGGGTCCGACCGACATGCCATCGTTTCTGATGGACAGTGTCTCCGAGCAGGTGCTGCATCAAGCCCACTGTCCTGTTCTGATCGTCCGAGCGGATCAGGAGCCGCAGAAAGCGCGGGAGTGGCAGCGGCTTCTGCTGGCTTCGGATGGTTCTGAAGGCTCGTGTCAGGCCGCCGTCACTGCTGTCCGGATCGCGCAGCATTTCGCTGCTGTCTTATGTGTACTCAACGTGCTGGACGCATCCGCGTTCTCCTTCAGTCTGGCGCCCTGCCTGAATGCCAACAGCGAAAATCCGTATAGCCGCGCGGAGAAGATCCTGGCTGCGGAGAACCTGCTGGCGAAGATCACCCGCGATGTGAGCACCGCAGCCGTCGAAGCAGGCGTCTCCTGCTCCTTCCATCAGGAAACAGGCTATGCGGCGGAAACCATCACCGGCTTTGCGGATCGCGATGATACCGACCTGATCGTCATCGGCTGCCGGGGACAGGGCACGTTCACATCCCTGCTGCCCGGGATCGTGTCCGATCGCGTGGCACACCTTTCGCGCCATTCTGTGCTGGTGACGCGCTGAAGCGGAAG
>JAYTGR010000929.1:0-3191 GCA_043733205.1 Chthonomonadaceae bacterium | reverse complement strand
GAGAAGCGCCCGTTGTCCTGGAAACCCTGTCATTGCGTTAACACCTTCCTTGATTCGGGCCTGCAAACGGAAGGGACCACAGGGCAGGCCCGCTCCCTTCCGCGCTCGCCGCATTCATCCTACTTGTAGACGCGCACGAAGTCTACGTACATATCGGCCAGGCCATCGTAGCGGGAGAGATCGACGGGCCAGCCGCCGCCGGTCGCCAGATTGATCATGAAGAACAGCGGATACTTTTTGGAGGTCGGCAGCGTGGTGTGGCGGCCTGTTTCGATATTATCGCAGTAGTAGATCGTGTCGGTGGCTGTGATCTTGCAGCCGTAGGTGTGGAACGTATCGAACCAG
This sequence comes from Chthonomonadaceae bacterium, assembly GCA_043733205.1. GTDB lineage: Bacteria > Armatimonadota > Chthonomonadetes > Chthonomonadales > Chthonomonadaceae > JANXLO01. The sequence goes on along the minus strand of JAYTGR010000929.1, from coordinate 2,846 downwards.
GTGGAGGGAATGCCGAGTTTGCGCATGTGCGTCGGATTGTTCATCGCCTTGAACGCGGCGGTTTCGAGGGCTTTGCCGATGTCGCCCTGATTCCAGGCGTGCGGCGTGATCATATAGGTGTCGTCGGCGTTGGGTTCGCGCGGCCCTTCGCCGCCATAGGCCTCGATGACATCCAGCTCATCCACCGGGGTTTTATCGCCCAGCTCCTTGTAGTTCGTCATGTAGTCGGTCATGAGCCAGAAGGCCGGCCAGGTTCCGATCGCATTGGGGCCGAGGAACCGGCATTCGAAGTAGCAGGGCAGTGTGACCTTGATGCCCGAGCCGTCGTTCTTCAGCGAGGAGAGCAGGCCGGCGCTGTGGGTCTTCTCGTTCGCCCGGATGCGCAGATAGGTATCCACCTGCATGAAGGGATTATTGGGCGAATCGTGACCGGTGAAGGTCAGGGTGCTGAAGTCCTGGCTGCCGTTCGGGGGCTTATGGTCGTAATAGGTCGCCTTCGGGTCGGTGCTGGAGATCGAGAGCGGGCCTTTGAAATCGTCTGCGAAGACCAGCGACATGCCTTTCGCGGCCGGGGGCGCTTGAGGCATTCCCTCGTTCCAGGAGACGCCGCCTCTGTTGTAGAGCTGCAGACAGCAGTTGTCGCGTGTGCTGCTGTTGGCGCCCGCGATGCACAGGGTGACAGGGCCGTGCGGAAAGGCATCGGCAGGAAAGGTAAAGGAGCCTTTGCCATGACTATCCAGGCCGACGGTCGCGACAGTTGCATCGGAGCCGAAGGCGCCGCCCTGCTTCCAGCACTTGACCGTAACGCTTTTGAAACCCGGAGCGGCCAGGGTGACGAGAGTGTCACCTTTTATGTCGGAGCAGTAGTGGGGCGAGACCACGGCGATCTGGCTGCCGAGAAGTTCCGCCGCGCTTTTGTCGGTGTCGACGCGCAAGGCATCGAAACTGAGATCGCTCTCGACAGGCAGTTTGGCCTTGTCGGCCGGCTGACCGATAGTGTAGGTGGCCTCGGTCAGCGGATAGTCGAGCCTGCCATTCTTATCGCCGTCCCACGTCTCATGCGGGGCGTCCAGATCGACGACGACCTCTTTCCAGCCGGCAAAGTCGATCGTGCCCACCTTCCACTGGTGGGTCTCTCTGCTGGCATCCAGCAGTCGTAGCCCATACGAACACCCGGACTTGTCTCCTTTGAGCATATAGCGCAGTTTATGGATCGGCGCCTGAATCCTGACTTTGTTGGGCACGCCGAGATATTCGAAACTGCCGTTCCCTACGAAATGGTAGTGCAGTTTCAGGCACTGTCTGCCTTCGTAGGGCGCATCTTTCGACAGCTTGACCGACGCGTTTGCGCTGGGGATGTTCACCACCCAAACCGTCAGCGGCTGCACATCCGTTTCATAGTTCTGCACCATCACGGGCGGCACGGCCCATGCCGGCATAGCCCCGCCGATCAGCAGGACCGAGAGCAAACACAGCGCTCTTCTCCATAGTATCATAACATGGACCTCTTCGAATCTCGGGAGTTCAGTGAAGTGCCGGAAGCGTCCGGTTCCGTATGTAAGACATACTATTTTGCAGGGAGTTACGGTCTCAAAGACGCTGTTTGCAGTGGGAATCGGGTTTTCGATCCTGGCCCTGCTCCGATAGAATTCCGATAGAATATGGAAGGAACCATTGCCATGAGTTTCACCTTACCTGCCTTCGTGATTACGGTCAGCGGTGTTTCCGGGTCCGGCAAATCCTCTACGGTGCGCGCTGTCGCGCAGCAGCTGGGGGATGCCTCCTGCTTCTACTTCGACGATTACGGCGAGGCGATGCAGCAGCCGGACGACGGACTGCGCTGGATCGCCGAGGGGGCCGATCTCACCGCCTTTGCCCTGCCCCAGTTCGGAGCGGATGTGGACAAATTGCGTCAGGGAGAGGCTGTCATTACGCCGACGGGGCGTCGCGTGGAGCCGGCCTCTTTTCTGGTGATCGAGGAGCCGTTCGGCGCTGGCCGGAAAGATATGGCGGATCTGGTCGATTTCAGCGTCTGTATCGAGACGCCTATGGAGGCAGCCCTGGCCCGCCGTCTTCTGGAGGTGGTGGAGCGCTGGGAGGGCAGTCCTGAACAGCGCATGCAGTGGATAGGGAACTACCTCAACACCTATCTGTTTGAAGGGATGCGCGAAGTCTATATGGCCATCAACAGGCGTGTCGAGGAACGCTGCCAGCTTACGCTGGACGGTCTCAGGCCGGTTGAGGAGAACGCTGGGCGCGTCGTGGAAGCGGTGAGGCAGAGACGCCGTTAAGGGATCGAGTCGAATGTGTGTGGGCCGGAGCCGATGGAATCGAAGACGATGCTGTTCGATTCGATGCGGCCTTTGCGTTTTATGCCGTCCACCCGTGCGGATGTGGCTTTCGTACCCTGCTGCGGCACCCATACCTGTGCAGTCGTGTTGGCCGGAAGGGCTATCTGCATGTGTACCTGCTTAGGCGTGATCTTGAAGCTGACCTGGACCGGGCCGCGTATGGTAGGCAGTGTGAGTGCGGCCTGTTTCAATCCGCCGGGCTGGGGATGTATCCGAATACGTCGGAAGGCAGGTTCGAGCGGTTCGACGCCCATGAGGAGGCGCGGAATGATATTGGCTGGAGCTGCACCCCAGGCATGGTTCCAGTCCTGATTGGGTTTGAAACGGGTGTCCCAGGCTTCGAGGGTGATTGTGCTTCCGATGTCGATCATGTGGCACCAGCTGCGATCGGTGTGCGCGGTCAGAAGGCTCAGTGCATACTCCGCCTGCCCGCTGCGATAGAGCGCTTCCATGAGAAACTGTGCTCCGTAGACGCTGCAGGCCATACCGCGACTG
>JAYTGR010000928.1:0-3194 GCA_043733205.1 Chthonomonadaceae bacterium | reverse complement strand
CCCTGCCTGCCGCCGCGCAGACCTGGCAGAACCAGCGGCTCGGGTACACCCACGGTTACGGCGTGGCGATGAGCCCTGTCAACCGGATCACGGAGGGCAATCCGGACTACTTCCTCTCCGGCCTGCCGGTCACCGCCTCCGCCCAGGCCCCCGAACTGCAGGTCTCGCAGCCGGACATCTACTACGGCATGCTGGCGCACGACTATGTCTTTACCGATGCCGCCCAGCAGGAGTTCGACTATCCCGCCACGGAGAACGCCAGTGTCGCCGGGTCGCAGGACCGCTATAACAACTATCGCGGCAAGGGCGGCATTCGCATCGGCAACTCCGAACTGCGCAAGACCGCTTTCAGCATCCGCTTCGGCGACGCGAATGTGGTGCTGGCGAAGAACTTTACCGACAACACGCGCGTTCTCTTTCACCGCGACATCCGTGACCGCCTGCAGACTATCGCGCCGTTCATTCAGCAGGATGCCGATCCGTACCTCATCGTCGATCCGGACGATGGGCGGCTGGTCTGGATGATCGACTGCTACACGATGTCCGACAAGTATCCTTACTCGACCGCACAGGAGATGCAGGTCAACCCGGTCACCTTCGTCTCGCCGAACTATATTCGCAACAGCGTCAAAGCGACCGTGGACGCTTACGACGGCACGGTGCGGCTCTATCTCGCCGATCCGAACGATCCGGTCGCGCTGACTTACAGTCGGATCTTCCCCGGACTGCTCCGGCCACTCGCGGAGATGCCCGCAGGGCTGCGCGCCCATCTGCGCTATCCGGAAGATCTGTTCCGCCTGCAGCGCACCGTCTACGCCTCCTATCATGTGGACGATCCCCGTGTCTTCTACCTGAAAGAGGACGCCTGGGCCATTCCCATCGAGCCGAACGCGGATCCGTCCGTCGTGAAGCGCAGCGATGTGGCGGGGGATCCGCCGATCGTCAGCACTCAGAAGCGCATGGAGCCCTACTACGTCATCATGCGTCTGCCGGAAGCCCCACACGGACAGACCGAATTTCTGCTGATGAGCCCGCTTTCGCCGATCAATCGGGAGCAGCAGAACATCCTCGGCTGGATGTGCGCTCGCTGCGATCCCAGCCACTACGGGGAGCTGGTGCTCTATCGTTTCCCGCAGTCGGCCTCTGTGGCCGGACCCTCTCAGATCGTGCAGCTGATCAACAGCGACCGCGTGATCTCGCCGCAGCTCTCCCTGCTGCGACAGGGCGGCTCCAGCGCGACGCTGGGCAACATGCTGGTGATTCCGGTCGAGAAGTCGCTGCTCTATATCGCGCCGCTCTATGTCGAGGCGAGCAGTCAGACGACCAAACTACCGCAGCTGCAAAAAGTCATCGTCGCCTTTGGGGGCCGCGCCGTGATGGAGGATACGCTGGATCGGGCGCTCGCCGCCCTCTTCCCCGGCGGGGAGGCGGCGCCCAGCCCACCTGGCAGCACGAACAGCGAAACACTGCCGCCCGGCCCAGCGTCCAATATCCCGGGGGCTCTGCGGTCTCTGATCGAACGCGCCTCGACGCAGTACGATGCAGCGCAGACCAAACTCGCTGCCCGCGATCTGGTGGGGTATGCCACCGCGATGAAGGAGTTCGAAAAGACCCTCGCCGACCTGCGCCGCGCTTCACGCCAGGGCAATGGTAGCGTGCCGGCCAAACCGCCGTCTTCTCAGCCCTAAGCGTTTAGAGCGTTGTTGGGACGCGTCTTCATCATGATGTCAGTGAGAACTATCCCTGACCGTCTTCCTGTCTCTTTATAAAGAGAGACAGGAGCGGCTTCAGGGCGAACGCACACACGGAACAAAGGTTAAGACCGACTATGCGCTTACCGCTTCTCTCGCCGCTGCACAACATCGCTCTGAGGGACAGTCAGAACTGGCGTGACAATCCCTTCGTCAGCCGGGAGCGCCGCCGGGATGTAAAACGCAAACAGCCGACCAAGCTATTCGCCTGGATGGCTGGAACGCTGTTGGTTTTCGGCAGTCTGGGAATATGGGGTATCTGGGCACTGCTGCGCAGTCGCTTCAACATTCCCTGGTTTCTCGGCGGCGATTTGGGCACCGCGCTGTGCATTCTGATCGTCGGGCTGCACGTCTGGTTCGTGGCGGGGTCTTCCTCGAACCGCTCGGTCCTGCTGCTGGTGCAGGAGGCGCACCGGGACACGCTCTCCTCGCTGCTGCTGCTGCCGATGTCTCCCTTCCAGCTGCTGCTGCAGACCGGCCTCTATCCCTGGCTTGTTGGGATGCGGACTGCCTTCGTGCTCCTGCCTCTCTACGTGTTCTGCGTGGCGCTGGACGGCATCTCGTGGCTCGATCTGGTCATGCTCTATGTGGTTTTCGGCATGGTCGCCGTCTCTTTTCCACTCTGGAAGCGGCCGATGCTGAGCGAAACGGCCCTGGTCGTCGCGCCTACGCAGGCCAGTCTGGGAGCGAACGCCAATCTCGCGCAGACGGCGATGGGCGTTCAGCCCTCCACTTCCGGCATCCAGACGAACATGGGCGGCAGCGCCTCGGGCGGGTGGATGGTCGTGTTTTTCATGCTTCCCATGTTCCTCTCCTTCATGGCCTTCGTGTCAGGGCGCAGTCCGGCCGGCCTGCACGACGTCCTCTCTGCCTATTTTCCGGAGTCGGTCCTGCGTCTGATGGCGCCTTCGATGCTCTCCTGGCCTCTGCTGATGGCGCGCAGCCTTATCACACCGTTCGACTGGTTCGGCTGGCCCGTGCCGCCGCTGCCGTTCGTGCTGGTCTTCTTCTGCGCGGCACGTTATCTGCAGCTGGTGCGCACCAGCGAATTTCTGAGCGTCGGAACGTTTCGCGATCTGGCGGCGCAGCCGACCTATCTCCCCAGACGACTGACCGAGGGAGCGATGCGAATCGCGCAGATGTTCGTCGTGACCGGCTATTTGTGGATCTGGGCTGTACACAATGGCGGCCTGGAATTTCTCGTGCATCAGAGCGGAAAACTCGGTCCCATCTCCTCCGATCTCACCGGTTTCGTCTATCTGCTTCTCTTCCTGTCCCTCTGGCGCGGGCTGTTTCGGGCGAGTCAGCTGGGCACGTGGCAGCGCGGCGTCAAGGCGGCAAAACTGGCAGTGCGTTTTGTGAGCGTACGCGCGGCAGCACGCTACCTATTGGAGCCGTTCGTCTTCTTCTGCCTCTTCACGCTGGCCTGTGCATTGGCAGCGC
>JAYTGR010000927.1:0-3196 GCA_043733205.1 Chthonomonadaceae bacterium | reverse complement strand
GCCTTTTTCAGAACTTGAGGGAGCTGAGAGATGCAGATCGTCTGTCGAGCTGGCTGGCTGCGGTCACACGGCAGGAAGTATGGCGGCTCGCCCGCCGGCAGGGAACGCTGTCTCTGTCCGATCTGGGCGATAATACCGGGGAGGAGGCGGTATATCGTATGGGAGCAGAGCCCGCTCCCTCGCCGGAAGAGGCGGTCCTGAAGCTGGAGCGCGAGCATCTGATACGTCAGGGGCTGCAGCATCTTCCCGCCCCGTGCAGGGAGCTGCTCTCCCTGCTGTATACCGAGGATCCCCCCTGCAGTTACAAGGAGACGGCGGCCCATTTTAAGATACCTCTGGGCAGTGTCGGGCCGAAGCGCGCCCGATGCCTGGAACATCTGAAAAAAATACTCGAAGATTTCGGGTACTAACCGTATTTTTCGGCCAGGAGAAACATTCTAAAGCGTGGTATTCTCCTTAGCCGCAGCCTGAAGATTGACAAAACTCAGATGATGAAAACCTGTTCCCTGCCGTTTTTAGAGATCGTTGACTACTATGAAGGGCGCAGCGACGCCTCGGCACAGCAGCGCGTCCGCAGGCATCTGGCGGACGGCTGCGAGAGCTGCCGGGCACGCCTGACCTGGATGCAGCAGTATCTGCCCGCGCTCCACAGCGCGCTTACGGAAGATGCGGTTTCCGCCCCGGAAGCGGCGCTTGCGCTGGCACGACGGATCGTACGCGACCGCCTGCCTGCCCCGGCTCCTGTTCCGCTGCGGCAGCGAATCGCTCAGCTTCTTTTCGACAGCCTTCGGCCTTTAAGCCCCGCGACAGCGCGGCGGTCTGCGGGGCCGGAAGTGCAGAAGCTTTATGCCACCGAAAACTGCTATGTCGAAGTCTGGATCGAACCGATGCAGGAAGGGGGCTGCTATCTGATCGGCCAGATGGTTTCCAGGAGCGACAGCACACCTCTTCGCCCGCAGAGCGCTGCCCTCATCAGGCAGGATGGAAGCCGTACGCCCGCCCGACTGGAGGGAAATGAGTTTCATTTTGCTTCTGTCGCGCAGGGCATTTATCAGATCGGTATCTCTTTAGGCGAGGAAGAAATCCTTCTGCCCGAAGTCCTGGTGGGCGAGACCGGGACGCCCCTATGACCATGCCGTCCCGAATCGGTTCCAAGCCTCCTGGCGGTGTCGCGGCTCTCTCTGCCTGCGGAAAGTCAGGAGGCGCCGGTGTCTCCTGCTGAACTGTGTACACAGCTCCTGCGTTGTCGGAATATCGTGGAACGGGAAGCTCTGCTGAGCGCTTATGGGTCGGCCTCCGATCCGCTGCAGGCGGTGCTGGATCAGGCGCGCAGCGTGCTGCAGAACACTCCCCAGCAGGCGCTGGAACTTGCCGAAGCGGCAGCCGCCGCCGCGGCCTCACGTCAGGACTTTTTCCTGGCGGCCTCCGCAGGCCGGGTACAGGGACAGGCGTATCGGCTGCTGGGACGGCATTTGGAAGCGATCCAGGCTTTTCAGGCGGCTGCCGATTCTGCACGCCGGGCCGGTGATCCAAAACTTGCCGCGCAGGTACAGATAGGCTGCGTAGATTCGCTTGGCATGATCGGACGTTATGACGAAGCCATTGCGCTCGCCAGGTCGCTGGAGACAGCGCTCCAGGCGGAAGGGGCGGAGGAAGATGCCGCTCGTGTGCTGTTCAATGCGGGCAGTCTTCATTTCCGGCGCGACCAGTATGCGCGCGCCCTGGACTGTTATGAGCGGGCGGGACAGATCCTGGAACGGGGCGACGACCCCACCGTACTGGCCCGGATCCGATCCAACTGTGCCAACGCTCTGACGCATCTCAATCGTCTGGACGAAGCGATCGCGCTCTACGAACAGGCGCGACGGCTCTTTGTCGAGAGAGGGATGGCGATTGAAACCGCCTTCGTCGACACCAACCTGGGTTTCCTGCACTTCGTATCCGGCAGACACGCTCTGGCCGTCTCCGCGCTCACACAGGCCCGGAGGGAGTTTCTGGAACGGGGACGGGAGACCGAAGCGGCGCGCTGCGCCATCGATCTTGGAGAAGCCTATCGCGCGCTGAATCTGTTTCCCGAAGCGAGGGAGTGTTACACGCAGGCTATCCCTGTGCTGGAACGGCTCTCGGTGGATTACGACCGGGCACGGGCCGAGATGGGGCTGGCGGCGACGCTGACGGCGTCCGGACAGCGGGAGCAGGCTGCGGAGAGCCTGCTGCGGGCCGACATCATTTTTCGCAGTCAGAAGAACGCGCTGCAGGTGGCGCACGTTCGTTTGATCCGCGCTTATCTGCTGCACGCGGGAGGGCAGAAGGAGGCCGCCGGACAGGAGGCGCAAGCCGCTGCGAACGCGTTTACACGCAGCCGGCTGCCGGGCTGGGCGGCGGAAGCCCGCTTTCTTCTGACGGAGATGGCGCTCGAACGGGGGGAGAATGTCACCCGCGCGATGCACGCAGTGGTTCGTACGGCGCAAAAGACCGCGCGCGGCTGGCTGGAGTGCCGCGCGGAACACGCTCTGGGACTGTACTACGTCCGGCAGGGCAATCCTGCCCTGGCGCTGCGTCATTTGCGCAGCGGAGCCAAAGTGCTTCTGGCGGCGCGCACACTCATCGCGCCCGAAGAGATGCATGTCGCGTTCCTCCGGGACAAGATGATTCTCTATGAGGATCTGGTGGGAACGCTGCTGGAGAGGGGCCGGCCGCGCGATATCGAAGAGGCGCTGGAGTGCGTCGAACAGTCGAAGTCGCGGCTCCTGCTGGAGCGTATCGAGGCAGCGTGGGAGGGCCGTTCCCGTCCGCGTAATCCCGAAAAGGCGACACTCGCCAAACTCGCCGCGCTGCGGAGCGCGCTCAGCCGGGACTACCATCGGCGGCATGCGCTGACGCAGCCGGAGACACGCCGTTTTGCCCTGCAGAGCGCTGCGGATATGGACGCGCTGATCCCCTTGGAGCGCGCCTACACCGAATCGCTCCAGGATGCGGAGAGCCCGTTCGGTTCTGCCGTGCAGGCATTCACCGGCCGGACTGCTTCCGCTTCGGTAAAAGAGCTGCGTGCTCTGCTGCAGCCGAATGAGACGCTGGTGGAGTTCTATATCGTTCGGGATCAGGTGTGCGCGTTCATTGTGTCTCCAGACGCGATACGGACTGTGCCGAGGATCGCCTGTCTGGAGGATGTCCAGTTCGCTGCGCGCCGTCTGCG
>JAYTGR010000926.1:0-3197 GCA_043733205.1 Chthonomonadaceae bacterium | reverse complement strand
TTCCGAATGGGGGCAGCGGCAACACGGCGGTGATGGTGGTGGTGGAGCGCCTGTCGCGCTATGTGTTCTTTGTGCCATGCAGAACAACGAGCAGCGCGCGGGACATCTGGCAACTCCTCAGCGCGCAGGTGCTGACGCACACCGGAGTGCCGCGCACCATCGTCAGCGACAGGGACACACGCTTCACGTCGCACTTCTGGGAGGGGCTGTGGGAGCAGATTGGCGCGGAGCTCAAGCGGAGCACAGCGTTTCATCCGCAGACGGATGGCCAAGCAGAACGAGCCGTTCGCACCTTGGTGGAAGCATTGCGCACCATGATCAGCGCGACGCACGAGGACTGGGAGGAGCTGCTGCCGCATGTGGCGCGCGCCTTCAACTCCTCAGTCTGCGAGACGACCAAGAAGACGCCCGAGGAAATCTTCCTGGGAGGCAAGCGGCGTACCGCCCTGGACGCGGAACTCGAGCAGGGAGGGGTGCGCGCGCCGGCCAAGCACCCGGGCGCGCAGCAGCAGGCCGAGCGAGTCAGGAAGGCGATTCGGGAGGCGCGAGTCGCCATCGAGAAGGCGCAGCAGAAGCAGCGCGAGGACTCGGCCCGAGGCCGGCGCGCGGTGACCATTCAGGCGGGAGACGAAGTGTGGCTCTCGCGGGAGCACCTCCGTCCAGTCGGCATGGATGCAGACCGAGCGCGCAAGCTCGATCCGATTTACTGCGGCCCTTTCAAAGTGGCGCGCATGGCCGGCTCCAATGCGGCGGAGCTGGTGCTGCCGGCGAGCTGGAAAATACATCCGGTGTTCAACCTGGACAAACTGAAGAAACACGTGCCAGGCCTGGAGCTCTTCCCAGCGCGCCCGCCGGGGGACGATCGCAGGGGACCGCATGTGGGGGACGCGATGGAAGAGGATCCGCGCGCGGGCGGACCTGCATCGGCCCAGGCAGACGAGCAATTCGAAGTGGAAGCAATCCTCAGCGAGCGCGCAGCGAGGCGAGGGGCGCGCAAGGAGTTCCTGGTCAAATGGGCGGGATGGCCAGTCGAACAGGCGTCCTGGGTGGCTGAGCAGGACTGTGCCAGCGCGCAGGACCGCATCGACGAGTACCGAGCGAGAAGAGCGCGCCAGGGACAGGCGGCGAATCCCAGGGGCGGCCGGCGGGCAATGGCGTTGCAGATGGATTGGGCGCGCGACGAAGGGGGCGACTTCTATCTGTGCGGAGCAGCGGCGCGCAAGCTGGACCCGACGTTCCACCCGAAGACGGGACCGGGACAACCGATGCCGGGCTCAGTCGAGTCCAAACTCCGCGAGGCGCACTGGAAGAACACGATGTGGAACAAAGTGCCGAACCCGAGCGAAGAGCGACCGCGCCCCAACGCGGACGGGGAGATCAACATGGGCGCGCAGCGGTGCACGGCGGACACCAAAGTGGGCGGATGGTGCAAAGCGCGCACCAGACACGGCTGCCTGTGCTGGGTGCACCGCGCGCAGCTCAACGGCACGCAGATCAAGGATTCCACGCTGGCGGGCGCGGGCAAAGGGCTGTTCGCGCGCTGGGACTTCGAGAAGGGCGATGCAATCGTGCGCTACACTGGGGACGTGGTCCAAACAGCAGACGGCGCGCAGGAGGACGGCTGGCGGGGCAGCTCCTACGTATTGGAGGTCACCAACAGCTGGGGGATCGACGCGGCGCGCACCAACACAGCAGATGGACGACTGATCAACGACACGGTGGAGTCCAACAAGCGCGCCAATGTGGTGTTCGCGTTCGATGCGCGCCGCAAGATCGTGACGATTCGGGCTCTGAAGAAGATCAAATCGGGCGACGAATTGTTTATCAAGTACGGAAGCCAATACTGGGCGCGGGCAGCGGTGGGAGAGCAGGGGCCGGCGCGTCGTCAGTCCGCGCGCTCGGAGGCGCCGCAACCACCGCAGCCGGGGGACAGGGACAACCCGATTGCGTTGGACAGCTTGGCGCGCCGGGTGTTCTCGCTGGGGAAAAGACACGAGCAAATGAAGTAAAAAGCAATAGCATGCAGCAAAAGCGAACAAGAGTGGGAGGGCGAGGCTGATCAATGCAAGCCGTTGTCGCAGCGAGCGGCGAAACGGCGTCTTGAGCGTCTTTGCCTGTTTACCTAAGAGTCATTCTTCTGTTTCAACTCAGCCGCGCGATCTTGCGTTGCATTGGTTTCGGATCCACACGAGCTGGCCACGCAGAAGAACACGCACACACGCCGAGCATCCGCGCCGCAGACACTCTCTGCGCGCGTCTCCTCAGCAGACGGAAAGCAGTAGCAGCAGCAACAGCAGCGACTACAGCAGCAGCAGCAGCAGCCTCGACGCCGGAGGCACACACCACCCACTCTCCAGACAGACTTCATCGCGCGCAGTGATGTCGTCGAAGCGGATTACTGGGCTAGCAGACGGCGCGCCGAAGCAAACGGCCCCTCAGCTGACAGCAGCGCAGAAGGCAGCAGCGATTGCCAAAGCGCGCCAGCAGAGGGCAGCATCAAGCGCGCCAGCAGGACTCAAGTCGGAGTCAGCAGGACCCAAGTCGGGGTCAGCAGCAGGGCCCATGTCGGGGCCAGGGGAGCTCGCAGAGAAGAAGCAGTCGGACAGCAGCAGCAGCGCGCCGAATGACGTCGGCAGCGACGAGGACTCAGCAGCGTCGGAGTCCTCAGCAGACGCGCGCGAGAAGGCGATGGAGGCGCGCATGATGGCCGCCATGATGGCGAAATTCCAGGCGAGGATCGACGCAATGGAGGCGCGCGAGCAAGCACTGGAGCTCCGCAACAATCAGTTGGAGGACCAACTGCGCGTGGTGGCCGAGCAGACAGCGCGCCCTGAGGAGGAGGAGGAGGAGAATCGCGGTGACAACGAAGAAGAGGAGGAAGTGGCAGGAGACGAAGAACACGCGCTCGGAGGGCAGCTGCCAGCCGATCCCAGAGGCGCGCTAGTTCCACCGGTGACGCCTCCGCAGAGCGCGCCTGGCGGTCCGACAGCCACGGCGATCGGCGGCGCGCAGCTGGCGCGCATGATGATGATGTCAATTCCACCGCCACCGCGTCCCGCGCTGCTGGAGTACGGGAAGATCGAGACGCAGCTGGAGACGTGGCTGAAGCAATACCGCGTTTGGTTCGAAGCGGCGCACGTCGACAGCGAAGACGATCGCGTGATGCAGGGCCTGGCGACCGTCGACGCGACGATCCA
>JAYTGR010000925.1:0-3200 GCA_043733205.1 Chthonomonadaceae bacterium | reverse complement strand
ACGCTTCCGACTACGCTCCGCCGCTGGAGTTTCTGACGGCTCTGCGCAGCTATTTCCCCGCGCTCTGCGTCAAGGTATCGCCGGGCCTGGATGACGAGACATTACAGAAGTTCGATACCCGCGTGGAGTTTCTCTCGGATCGAGGCGAATGCAAGGAGGCTGCTCTCTGGTTCGGTTCTCTGACGGAGGGCCTGCCACATGCGGCGCGCCTCACAGGATTTCCTGCGGGTGACCATAACTATTTGGCGACGGTTCTCAGGCCCCATGCTCTCCCTTCCACGCTGATTCCCTTTGCCTGCGAACCTCCGCTCTTCTCTGCGCCGCGTCAGTGGCTGCTCGAACCGGATCCGGCTGTGATCCGCGCTCATCTGACAGCGCAGGCCGCCGCTCTGACGCATGCCGCCCAGATCACGCCGGGAATCGCCTATCTGACCGCAGAGGATCCGGCCCCGACGCCTTTCGCCACCGCGTACCGTATCCTCGATTGGCTGCCGTATCAGGAAAAAGCGGTGCGGGCTCGCCTGCGTCAGCTGGGCAGACGGGTCGAAGTCGTCAAAAAGCGCGATGTGCCGCTGGAACCGGAGATGGTCCGCAAAGCTCTCCTCGACAAAGACCGGGCTCTCCCGCCCTGCATTCTGATCCTGACACGCTATAACGCCAGGATCACTGCTCTGATCTGCGATTTCCCGCAGGACGCAGGGCAGGAATCTGCCCCGCCGTCTCCGAAATAGACGCTGTGCTCGCGCGGCCTCTGCGTACAGTAGAGATGCCGCCGCCAATCCTCAGCTCTGGTTCGCCGATACGAACAGATATTCTCTTGTTCTCTAACGAACGCTTATCCTATCCACGCTGTCTGCAAAGGAAATTTCATGAGTTCAGAACGTTATCGCTATGCCATCATCGGAACGGGCCGCCCGTGGAAATCCGAAGGGGCGACCGGATTCGGCATGGCGCATCCGCACTGGGAAGGTTTCCGCGACACGGGGCGTGTCGAAATGATCGCGGCTGCAGATATCCGCGAGGAGGCCGCACGACAGTTTCTGGCCGATGAGCATATCGATGCCGCGGTCTATACGGATTTTCGCATCATGCTCGCCGAACAGCGGCCCGAACTCGTCAGCATCTGCACCTGGCCCCACCTGCATGCGGAGCTGACTGTTGCCGCCGCCGAAGCGGGCGTGAAGGCGATCCACTGCGAAAAACCCATGGCGACCACCTGGGGCGATGCGAAACGGATGAAAGCGGCGGCGGACGCCAACGGAACGATCCTCACCTTCAACCATCAGCGCCGCTTCCTCGGCCCCTTCCAGCGCGCCAAAGAGGAGCTTGCAGCCGGGGCTATCGGAGAGCTCAAACGGATGGAGGCGCAGTGCGGCGATATGTTCGACTGGGGCACCCACTGGCTCGACATGCTCTTTTTCTTCAACAACGAGACGCCTGCAGAATGGGTGATCGGCCAGATCGACAGCCGTACCGAGAACCGCGTCTTCGGGGCGGACCAGGAGAATCAGGCGATCTGCCACTTCAAATGCCGCAACGGCGTGCGCGGCCTGCTGGTCACCGGCTATGAAGCCGACCTCGGCACCGCGATCCGTCTGATCGGAACGGAAGGGGTCCTGGAGATCGGCTGGGACAACCCGTGGCTGCGCCTGCGCGCCAAAGGCGACGGCGACTGGCGCGTCATCGAAACCCTCGAAGGCATTCACGGCAATATCGCCATCCACCGCGCCTGCGCCGATCTGATCCATGCGCTCGACCATCCCGGTTATAAACCGCTGCTCTCGGTCGATCATGCCATCCAGCATACGGAAGTCATCTACGCGACCTACGAGTCGAGCCGACGGCGCGGCCGCGTCGACCTGCCCCTTCGGGCGGACGACTCCGCCCTGATCGCGATGCTGGAAGCAGGGGAGATCGGGCCGAAGAGAATCGTCTAATGTGCAGAGCGGAGAAAAAATTGCGAGTACTGATTACAGGCAGTGTGGGAATGATCGGGCGGAAACAGGTGAGTGTGGTGCGGGCGGCAGGGCATACGGTGCGGACTTTCGACCGTTTTCCGCAAAAGGGTCCGGATACCGGCGAACACCATGTCGGGGATCTGCGCGATATGCTGACGATACGGCAGATGGTGCAGGGGATGGACGCCGTAATCCATGTCGGCGCGCTGCCCAGCGATCAGCACGGGCGAGGCGACGAGGTGCTGAGCATCAATGTGCAGGGCACGTGGAATGTGCTGCTGGCGTGCGTGGAGGCGGGTGTGCCTCGGGTGGTGTTCTACTCCAGCATCAATGCGCTGGGCGCGGTAGGCGGGCATCGCGAGCCGGAGTATACGCCTCTCGACGATGCTTATCCGCGGCATCCGATGTCGCCTTACCAGCTCTCCAAGCATCTCGGGGAGGAGGCGTGCCTGGCTTTTACCCGCAAGTACGGTCTGGTGACGCTGGCGCTGCGGCCGACCTTCGTCAGCTCTCCGCATCACTACGCGGCGTGGCATACTCCCGAGAGAGCGCCCTCCGATTCGGGCGGGCGAAACGAGTTCTGGGCTTATGTGGATGTGCGGGATGTGGTGGATGCGGGGCTGCGCTGCCTGACCGTGGAGAACGTCACGCACGACGCCTTTCTCCTCAGCGCCGACGATACCAGTTCCCTGACACCGAGCCGTGAACTGAAGCAGACTTACTATCCTGACCTTGCCTGGCAGCAGGATCCGGACACCTATTTCGCAGACGCTCCCCATCGCGCGCTGATCGACTGCGCGCAGGCGAAGCGGGTGCTGGGCTGGCAGCCGCAGCACTCCTGGCGCACCACCGTTCCGGAAGCCGGTTAGCACGAGAAGAGGACAGAACGTCTATGCATCCTGTTACTACTCCCGCCATCTTCTCGCATGCGTTCTGGGACCGCGAATGGGACAAACTTGCGGACGGTGCGCTGAATGCGACCCTGCAGATTATCGCGATCGTCGCCGCCTATCTGGCGCTGCGCGCGGTGCTGTATCGGCTCTCCGACGGTATTCTCGGCGGTATCCTGGCCCGGGAACACCGGATAGGGGTCTCGGACGAGCGCACTGGACGCCTGCAGACTCTGCGCGGTCTTGCGAAGAGTCTGATCGGCTATGTCCTGTTCTTCGTGTTCGGTGTTCTGCTCTTCAAGGCCCTCGGCTTCGACATCATGCCCTTCATCACCACGGCGGGCGTGATCGG
>JAYTGR010000924.1:0-3202 GCA_043733205.1 Chthonomonadaceae bacterium | reverse complement strand
GCGATGGGGAGGCGGCGCTGCCTTCTCCGCCGCCCCCAGAACGGACCTTGCGCTCATCGGTGCGGGAGACTTCAGCGGCGACGGCACGACAACGCTCGTGCTGCAGGCGCGCAGCAGTCCCCGTATAGCCCTCTGCCACCTCGGAGGCGTCAACAATGCCGTCGTTACCGGCGTCGATTATGTCAGTCCAACTCCCAACGATGGATGGCGAGTCGTCGGCGTCGGAGACTTCAACGGTGACGGTAAATCCGATCTGCTGTTCCAGAACCAGACCACCGGTCAGCTCGTCGTCTGGTACATGAACGGCTACCTCGATCAGGGAGGCGTCCTGCTGCCCTTTGCTCCGGTCGCCGGGTGGAAAGTCGTGGGGACAGGCGATTTCAACGCAGACGGCCTCACCGACATCGTTTTTCAGAACCAGACCACCGGCCAGCTCGCTGTCTGGTACATGAACGGCACCGCCTATCTGGGCGGAGAAGTGCTCAGGGCGGTTCCCTCTCCCGGCTGGAAAGTGGTGGGAGTGGGGGACTACAACGGGGACGGGTATGCGGATCTCCTGTTTCAGAACCAGAACAGCAGTCAGGCCGTGGTCTGGTATCTCCAGAACGGCAGTCTCACAGGCGGGGAGGCGCTTTCTGTGGCGCTTCCACCCGGCTGGCAGATCGCAGGACCACGCTGAGGCCAGTCGAAAACGCCAGGCATGGATACAAGGCATGGACGTATCTAACTCCGGCCGCAGCAGAGCGCTGCGGCCGGAGTTTTTTGATCGTACTGCCGATCAGATCGCTCTCCGCCATCAGCTTTCTTCACAATCCATTAGGGGAAGATGGCTTCGCTGTCGCTCCTCCTTCGTACCGAGAAGGCAGGCAGTTCTTTGCCTGCAGAATTTTGTTGGAAACGGCAGGTGTAAAAATTAAAAAAACTGCAGTTTCTAAGGAGGTAAAGATAAAATGAACGGCGAATGTAGCGATACGCGACGATGAAAACTGCGAGAGGTTTCGTTAATATTTCAATTGCTGGCATATATACTCTGTGCGGGAAGCGTAAGCGGAGTGTAGAAAAGCAATAATTCCTGTCGTCGCGTACTGACGTATAAAATTTACGTGTGTAATCGCTATACACAGGATGTGTATCGCTGCACACAGGAAAGGAGAACAACAGCAAAACCTGCAGTCTTATCGTGTTTTCAGCAATGGGTTAGAAAGCCGCTAAATCTACGTTCTGACCAGGACGCAGTACACAAGTGCGCGCAGTCGGTAAGGCTGCGCGGAAGGAGCTTAAGAAAATGCAGCCCACCAAGAGGAGAGGGTTCACTCTCATCGAACTGCTTGTAGTAATCGCGATCATCGCTATCTTAGCCGCTATTCTCTTTCCTGTCTTCGCACAGGCACGAGAGAAAGCGCGCGGCATCGCCTGCATCAGTAATATGAAGCAGATGGGTACCGCCCTCTTCATGTACAACCAGGACTATGACGAGAAAATGCCTTCGGCCTTCATCAACGTCGATCCGATCAATGGGGGCGACGTCAACGTCATTCCCTTCGACAGCCAGCTGATGCCCTACATCAAGAATGTGGCGGTTTTCGCCTGTCCCAGCGACGGCAATCCGCACGACAGCGGCAATTTTTGGGACGGCAGCTATCGTAAGACCAAGCCCAAGCGCTCCTATGGGTACGTGGGCCATATCAACGACATACAGGCCAATGGCGAAGATGGCAACACGGGCATGAGCTCCTGGGGGCAGGGCAACTCGCTTGCGGCAATCGACCAGCCGTCCGATACCGTTTCCATCGTAGAGTCGTGGAATACCGGCAGCGGTACGGGAGACAGCGTCATGGGGTCGCCCTGGGGGGCGCTCTTCACGGGCTGCGATACCTACAAACTCGCGGGCCGCAACGTGCCGGCACAAGGCCCGGCAGATCTGATGAGCATCTGCAGCAACTACAATCAGCCGCCTATGCGAGGCCATACGAACCAGGGCAACTACATCTTCGCAGACGGACACGCCAAGATTCAGCGCTGGGGACAGATCCGCACTAACGACTTCAAGGTATTCAAACTGCAGAAGCCCACGCAGAATTTCAGCCCCTAATCCCAGGAGATCCGTCTTGAGAGAGGCGGAAGGAGAGAGCGATGTTATTTATGCGCAGAGGCGTAAATATGTTTGCACTGGGAGTTTTGCTGGCCCTCTCGGCGGGATGCCATCCTGCCGAGAACGCGAGCGCGACCAAGCCTGCAGTTTCACCCGCTTCCGCTGTCGAATCTCGCTTGAATGACCCAGGCGTTTCTCAGGAGGAGAAAGATCAGATTCGGAAGCATATGACGCCTGGAGCAGGCCAGTGACAGGCGGCGAGCAGGAGTCCTGCACTCCTGCTCGCCCAGCTTCAGACCGGAACATGCCGGGCGCAGGGAGGAACCGAAAGCTGGGTGGCCTCTCGCGGCGTTCTCGGGCCGTTTTGCTGCTGGCGGTGACGGCAGGGGCCGCGATGTTCTCCCTCTCCCGCGCCTGGAAGGAGACAGAACGCCGCGAAGCCTATCTGCCGCAGCTCGAAGGGGAGGCGAAGCGCCATCCCTATGATGGACGTCTGCAGGCGCTGCTCGGCGGCAGACTGGCGGAAGCCAAAGAGTACGATCATGCCTCCGATGCGCTCATGCGTGCTGCCGCAAACGGCGAGTCTGCGCCTGCGGTCTGGCTCACCTGGGCGGCCTGCGAGGCCGCCTCAGGGCAGCGTGTACAGGCTGGTTCCGTGCTTCGGCTGGGAATACGTGACCCACAGATCGCTCCGGCGCTTCAGGCAGCGCTGGAGCGCTGCAGCGTCCTGCCCGCCGATGTGTCTGCCAGTACGCTCGCGGAGTCGATCTCGCCTGGGGGCGCCGGCGTTCTGGTCGATGCGTATACCCAGGGAAGTTATCTCAACGGGTTCTTTGCCGGCTACGCGCGCCGTCATCCTTACAGCAGCGGCTGCACCACGCGACAGCAGTGGGCTCTGCAGCAGCATGAAGATCCCACGGTACAGCGCCTTTGGGCGGAGGCGCTGATGGAGAATCGCCGCTGGCCCGAAGCGCTCAACACCGCCCAAAAGGCAGTCGGTCTGGCTCCCAGTTCGCCTGAGGCCCACCTGACTGTCGCAAATATTTATGCCAGGCAGGGCGCTCAGGGCAGGGCCGGTGTCGAATACATGGCCAGTCTGCGGCTCCGCAA
>JAYTGR010000923.1:0-3215 GCA_043733205.1 Chthonomonadaceae bacterium | reverse complement strand
CCCTGATCCACCGCACCAATCCCGGTTTCACCAGTGCAGAGGTCGCCCGATGCGCAGGCTTGACGCGGATCCTGCTGCCGGCGCAGATCTGCTTCTTTCTCGGCGGGCTGATGATGGGTATCCTGCAGACCCGCAACAATATGAAGGGGCAGGCGTTCGGGCCGCTCATCTACAATATGGGCATTATTATCGGCGGGCTGTTCCTGACGCAGCTGATGCCGAAGGGCAGCGAGATCGCCGGCCTCTGCTGGGGATCGGTCGCCGGGGCGCTGCTGGGCAACCTGGTGCTTCAGTGGTGGCTGATACGACGCATGGGCGGCTACTGGGCGCCCGAGAGTCTGCGGGACATGCTGAAGGAGCCCGGCGTCAAAGAGGGTGCGCTGCAGGTCTGGCGCATGATGCTGCCGATCATCCTGGGCGTCGCGCTGCCGCAGGTGAGCATGCTGATGAACCGGTACTACGCCTCTACCCTGGACAAGGGCACGATGTCGGCGCTGAATCGGGGCAATCAGCTGATGCAGGTGCCGCTGGGGGTCTTCGGACAGGCGGTCTCGATCGCGATCCTGCCGACCCTTGCCGCACAGTTCGTCAAAAAGGACATGGCGGCGATCCGCCGCACCGCCAACTTCGGACTGCGCTTCATTCTGTTTCTGACGGTTCCCTGCTCCCTCCTGATGATCGTGCTGGCCATTCCGATCGTGCAGCTGGCGCTGCAGGGCGGACGCTACCAGACGGTCGATTCGGTCAAGACGGCCCACGCGCTGAGCTTCTATGCCCTCGGCATCATGGCCTGGTCGGCCCAGGCGCTCATCTCCCGCGCCTTCTACTCGATGAAGGATACCAGGACGCCGGTGATCGTGGGAACGCTGGTGACTTTTCTGGTCTTTCTGCCGCTCAATCCTCCCCTGCTCGCCTGGATGGGCTATCGCGGTCTCGCGCTCGCCACCTCGATCTCCGCCACGGTCAACATGTTCACGCTGTTCTTCCTGCTGCGCCGTCGTCTGCGCGGCATCGAAGGCGGTCGCCTGCTGGCCTCCGTCCTGAAGATAGGCTTCGCTTCCGCTGTCATGGGCGCAGCCTGCCGCTATCTCTATATGAAGACGCCCAACTATCGGGATGTGCAGGCGGTTCTCAATGCCGCAGCGCGGGAACTGCCCGCCCCCCATTTGGCCCATGCCCTGCCGCACGCATTTCAGGCTCTGCTGCTCTGCTCCGCGGTCGGTCTGGGAATCTATCTCGCCTTCGCTCTACTGCTCCGCATGGACGAGATCAGCCCCGTACGCAAAATCATCCGCCGCCTCATCGTCCGCCGCGCCTAAACTAAAGGCTGCTGCCCCATACGCAACGCAGGGTCATTCCGTTTTCCATCGAAGAGCCGTGTCTGAGTCCGCGCAGGCGGACCTTCGGCTGTAAGCGTTCTGGTCATTGTCCTTGACGGCCGTGTCCCAGAGTGTGAGGGATCTGAGTCCGCGCAGGCGGACCTTCGGCTGTAAGCCTCAAGCGAAGGACTTTAGTCCATCGTGCCACCCAACCGCTCACAGAGGAAAAACGGATTGACCCTGGTACGTCATCGGTTTTAGATAGATTTCAGAAGCTGCGGCCGATGGCCTGGGCGATAGGATGGAGTTCGGCGACCAGTTTACCGAAGTCGCTGGTGGTGAGCTGCTGCGCGCCGTCTTTGAGGGCCTGATCGGGGTGCGGATGCACTTCGATCAGCAGACCGTCCGCGCCGACCGCGACCGCCGCTTTGGTCATCGCCTGGACAAGGCTGCGTTTGCCGGTTCCCTGGCTGGGATCGACGATCACCGGAAGGTGCGACAGCTCTTTGGCGGCAGGCACAGCGGAGAGGTCAAGCGTGTTGCGGGTATAGGTTTCGAACGTTCGAATTCCGCGTTCGCAGAGCATGACGTTCGGGTTGCCGCCGAGCAGGATATACTCCGCCGCCTGCAGCCACTCCTCGATCTTCGCGGTCATGCCGCGCTTCAGCATGACGGGCGTCTGCACCTTGCCGACTTCGCGCAGCAGGTCGTAGTTCTGCATGTTGCGGGTGCCAATCTGCAGAATGTCGGCGTACCGGCAGACGAGTTCGACATTGCGCACATCCATCACTTCGGTAATGACGCGCATATCCAGTTTATCGGCGATGTCGCGCAGGATCTCCAGGGCAGGGACACCATGCCCCTGGAAGGAGTAGGGCGACGTACTGGGCTTGTAAGCTCCGCCGCGCAGGATAGTCGCGCCCGCCGCTTTGCAGGCGACCGCCGACTCCCAGGTCTGCTCGTAGGTCTCGACCGTACACGGTCCCGCCATGAGGGCGATCCGATTGCCGCCGACGGGAATCCCTTTGACATCGATGACCGTGCCTGCCGGATGGAACTCCCGGCTGGCAAATTTGTAGGGGCGAATGATGCCCATCACCTGCTCGACATAGGGCAGGGCCTCCAGCGACTCCATGTAGCGGGACTTGTCCGCCTCCGGCACGCCGGTCGCGCCGATCACGGTGCGCTCCGTTCCATAGATGGGGTGTACGCCGTACCCCCAGTCCGCGATGCGTTTCTCGACATCCTTTATCTGGTCTGCTGTGGCATGTGCCGCCATCACTACGATCATAATCCGTATCCATCCTCCTCGTCTTGCTGCTCCCCACTGAGCAGCAGGGAACAACAGTTTACCCGAAAACCCGCTTCCAGCCGGTCAGAAGGGTTCTCTTCGCCGCTCCGATGGCCCACTCCCTCCGTCCCGCTGTGCTATAATGAGGGCGAGAAAAACCGGTGGCCGAGGCGAAGCAGCCCCCATCCAGTAACGAGAGTGAGGACGACCGTGGAAGGCAAACTCAAGATCGGCATCCCCAAAGGGAGCCTGCAGGAAGCAACATTCGCCCTGTTCAAAAAGGCAGGGTACGAGTTTCGTATGAGCAGCGGACGTTCGTACCATCCGCAGGTGGACGATCCCGAACTGGAACCCCTTTTGCTGCGCCCCCAGGAGATCCCGCGCTATATCGAGCAGGGCATCCTGGACGCGGGCCTGACCGGCAAGGACTGGATCGAAGACAACGGCTCCGATGTGCTGGAGATCGCGGAACTCGGCTACTCCAAGGCGACCCTGAACCCGATCCGGATCGTGCTGGCCGCGCTCAACGGCTCCGAGATCCACTCCGTGCGTGACCTGCAGGGCAGGCGTATCGCCACGGAGTATGTGCAGCTGACCCAGCGCTA
>JAYTGR010000922.1:0-3230 GCA_043733205.1 Chthonomonadaceae bacterium | reverse complement strand
CCGAACTGGAAGAGATCGTCCGCAAAAACGACTATCGATTTCGTGGCGAAGCCTGGGGCGCAGAGCGCGATGCCTGGCAGCGCGCCCTGCTCAAACTGAGTCGTCCAGGAGAATAACCTCCCCCTTCCCGGCATGGGAAGGGGCCGGGGTGTTATGTTCCTGGTCACGTCAAAAGCAAATTGACGTAATCCTGGAGAGAGAGACAGGAGATTCTGTCTCTCATCTCTAATTGTAGAGGGCAGGGAGTACACGCAGCCCAAACCGCTCCGTACAGGAAAGTGCAGCGTTCCTGCGTTGGCGGACTCATACGGAGGGGCGTGCTGCCATTCCTTCACGCACTCTTCATCGACTGGAAAGGAGTTCCCGATTGATAAAAGGAACCGTTAAGGCCGCCGCGATGCTCATGGCTGGCCTCACATTAGGTAGTACACTGACCGCAGCGCTGGCGCAGACGCACAAAAAGACCCAAAAGTCCAAAAAGCCGCCGGTGTCGGCCAAGCCGTCTGCCGCCGTCCTGGCTGAGGGGGCGAAGGTCTACGAGGCGAACGGCTGCGGCGCATGCCACATGATCAATGGCAAAGGCGGGACCAATGGCCCCGACATCTCCGCAACCGCAGCGGATCCCAAACATACGGCCAAATGGATGGAGACTCAGGTAGTCAACCCGAAGGCCAATAAACCCGACTCGGCCATGCCCCCCTATGACACGATCAAGGGCAAAGACCTGAGCAGTCTGGTCGCCTATCTCGGCAGCCTGAAGAAGGCGGCGCCCGCAAAGGCCGCTCCGTAAGCAAACTCTCTGTCGGACGGATGCGAACGCATCCGTCCGACGGACAAACCATTTTTCCGTTACCATCCGGCAAGGTCAACTGAACATCATGTCTCTTCCCCCTGGTGTCAATTTGCGCATAGATGCGGACGTGCTGACGGACCTGGCCGCCGCCTCACGCTGCGAGTGGCTTACGACGAATGGACTTGGCGGCTATGCATCGAGCAGTCTCGCCGGAGCCAACACACGCCGGTACCATGGCCTGCTGGTCGCCGCCCTCAACCCTCCCTTGGGGCGCGCGGTGCTGCTCTCGAAACTGGAAGAGACGCTGGAGATTCTCGCCCCCGATGGCAGCAGTTCTCCCACGTTCGGTCTCTCCGCCAATCTCTATGCGGGCGTCACCTATCCGCAAGGCTATCAGCATCTCACCGAATGGACCGCCTATCCCGCTCCGACATGGGTCTGGTCGCCGCAGCCGGGAGTGCGCATCGAGAAGCGCGTCTGGATGGCGCGGGGCCGCAACGTCACCTATATCTCGTACCGCCTCATGGAAGCGCCGGAAGGGCATACCGCCCATCTGCACCTGGTGCCGCTGCTCGCCTGGAAGGACTACCACAGCGAGATGCAGGCCAACGAGCGTGTGCCCGATATGTTCTGGTTCCCGGACCCGCCGCAGACCACCGGCGAAGTGAACGCCCCGCTGGGCCTGCTGCGCGTCACTCTGCCGGATATTCAAAAAGTAACGGCGCATCCGACCCGCCTGGATCTCGACTTCGTGCATGCGGATGGGACGCCTTTTTCCGGAGCCATCTTCGATCGGCAGGCTTTCTGGTACTACAAACTGCATCATCCCCGGGAAGAGGAGCGCGGTCAGAGCTATGAAGAGGATCTCTACGCGCTCGGCATGATCGGGGCGATCCTGACCCTCGGCGAGACGCTGGTCGTCGTCGCTTCGGCCCATGAACTCACGGAGTCGCACGTCGCTGCCGAAGTCGGCGGCAAAGACGCGACCCTGGAGACCCTGGAACCCGTGGAGACGCCGATAGACTCGCCGCAGGAGGCCTGGAATGCTCTGGTCGCTCGTCAGCAGGAACTCCTGGCAAGCCAGGCTTCGCCGCAGAAACCTGCGGGCGCCGCAGGCGACGCCCAGACCGCTCCCGACATTTTCCAGGCGCGGCTTGCGCTGGCCGTGGAGCCGTTTCTGGTTCAGGTGCCGGGCGGGCGCAGCACGATCATCGCAGGCTATCCCTGGTTCTGCGACTGGGGACGCGACACCATGATCGCCCTGCCGGGGCTCTGTCTCGCCACCGGCCAGACGGCGCTGGCCCGCGATATTTTGAGCTCCTTTGCCGCCTTCGTCGATCAGGGCATGCTGCCGAACCGCTTCCCGGACGTGGGCGAGACCCCGGAGTACAACACCGTCGATGCCACGCTCTGGTATATCGTCGCGATCTATCGTTATGTGGAGGCGACAGGCGATACAGCCCTGCTGCGGGACAGCCTCTGGACCGTGCTGGAAGAGATAATCGAGTGGCATCGGCGCGGGACGCGTTATCAGATCCATGTCGATGCGAACGACAGCCTGCTCTACGCAGGCCAGGAGGGCGTGCAGCTGACCTGGATGGATGCCAGGGTGGGCAGCTGGGTCGTGACCCCGCGCATTGGCAAACCGGTCGAGATCAACGCGCTCTGGATCAACGCGCTGCACACCATGGCGCACTTCGCCGGCCTGCTGGACAGTTCCGAGGCGCAGAGCCGTTATACCGATCTGGCTGCGGCTGCGACCGCCAGCTTCGTGGCGCGCTTCGCCCGCTCCGACGGGCGCGGGCTCTACGATGTTCTGGACACGCCGAACCACGGCCTGCCGGACGCCTCCATTCGGCCTAATCAGATCTTTGCGCTCAGCCTGCCCTTCGCGCCGATAGCAGCCGGGAGCGAGCTGGCCGCAGCGGTGCTGGAGGTTGTGCAGGCGGAACTGGTGACGCCATACGGCCTGCGCACTCTGTCGCCCCAGGATCCCGCCTACCGCCCGCGCTACGAGGGCGACTCCTGGCATCGGGACGGCGCTTACCATGAGGGCACCGCCTGGCCCTGGCTGCTCGGCCCTTTCGCCGAAGCTCATTTCCGGCATTTCGCCGACCGGGAGGCCGCTCTGGCGCTCCTGCGTCCGCTGGCGGATCAGATGACCGACTACGGCGTCGGTTCGCTCGCGGAGATCTACGATGGCGGCGCTCCCCAGCGTCCCAACGGCTGCATCGCGCAGGCCTGGAGCGTCGGCGAGGCGCTGCGCGTATGGAAAGTGATACAACGTTAGTTAAGGAGAGAAAGAAATGCCCGAAACGGAGCATCTGCGTGTGCAGCTCGACTATCCGCTGGAACAGGTCAAAGAGCCGATCATCTATCATCTGGTCACCGAGTTTCGGCTGATTCCCAACATTCGCCGCGCCAATATCGACGTGCA
>JAYTGR010000921.1:0-3233 GCA_043733205.1 Chthonomonadaceae bacterium | reverse complement strand
GACGTATCCCAGTCAGTTTCACAGTTCGCATGCAACAGTCCTTTTCGATTTTCCTGCACTAAGGAGCCGCGCAACAATGACTGCCTCATAGTCACCTCCGTTTCGATCTCATTCGGAGCGCAGAAATGGAGCTTTAATTGTTGCCGCTATCCATAAGGTCATTCAGTTTCCGCCAGACAGCCGCAGCGGAGTCCGCGCAGGCGGACCTTCGGCCATAGGCCTCTAGCGAAGGACTTTAGTCCATCGTGCCACGCAAGCACTTACCGAGGGAAAACTGAATGGCCCTGCGCCCTGCGCGTTTAGGAGACGCGCGAAAATAACTGCTTCATGATCGTCCCGTCATCCAACATGAAAAGTGAAGCGGTAATTGTTGGGCCTGTCCTTAGAGCAGTTTCCAAGCCGCACTGCTCCACCGCAGCTGACTGCGGAAGGCAAGGGGATCGGTATTCTTGTCGATCAGGAGCGACTCGATTCCAGCCAGTTCCGCCCAGTCGATCATCTGCTCAGCGGTGATGGCGAGCGAGAAACCGGTATGGTGCGCGCCGCCTGCCAAAATCCAGCTCTGCGCGGCAGTGCGCAGAGAGGGCTGCGGCTTCCACAGTACGCGTGCTACCGGCAGATGGGGCATCGACTGCGGAGATTTCACCGCATCGACCGCGTTGATCAGCAGGCGGAAACGGCTGCCCAGATCGACGATGGAGGCGTTGATCGCCGGTCCTGTCGCTCCCTCGAACACCAGACGGGCGGGATCGGCTTTGCCGCCGATACCCAGCGGGTGGACCTCAATACGCGGGCGGGTGGCGGCGATGGAGGGGCAGATCTCCAGCATGTGCGCTCCCAGCACCAGCTCATTGTTCGGTTCCAGATGATAGGTGTAGTCTTCCATGAAGGAGGTGCCGCCGGGCAGTCCTGCAGCCATCACCTTCATGATGCGCACCAAAGCGGCTGTCTTCCAGTCGCCTTCGCCTGCAAATCCGTACCCATCGCCCATAAGGCGCTGTACCGCGAGGCCAGGAAGCTGAGGCAGGCCGTGCAGATCCTCGAAGGTCGTGGTGAACGCACCAAAACCTCCCTGGGTCAGAAAGGCTCGCAGGCCCAGTTCGATCCTCGCCTGTTCGCGTACCCGTTCGCGGGCCGGCCCCGGTGCCGTGACATTCGGTGCGAAATCGTACAGGCTCGCATACTCCTGCATCAGGCGATCGACCTCGGCGTCGGAGAAGCCGTTGACATGGTCTGCCAGATCGCCCACCCCATAGCCGTTGATGGACCATCCGAACTGGATCTGCGCCTCGACCTTGTCGCCTTCCGTCACGGCGACTTCACGCATATTGTCGCCGAAGCGGGCGACCTTGAGATTGCGCCCTTCGGCCCACGCGACCGCGACTCGCGCCCAGCTCCCGATGTCCTGCAGGACGGCAGGGTCTTCCCAGTAGCCGACGACAACTTTGCGGGTCAGGCCCATGCGCGCTCCGATAAATCCGTACTCCCGGTCACCATGGGCTGCCTGATTGAGGTTCATGAAGTCCATGTCGATGCTCGCCCACGGGATGTCCCGGTTGTACTGGGTATGCAGATGCAGGAGCGGTTTGCGGAGTTCGGAGAGACCGGGAATCCACATCTTCGCCGGAGAGAAAGTATGCATCCAGGTGATCAGACCGACGCAGGTATCGTCGTCGTTGGCTTCCCGGCACAGTGTACGGATCGCCGTGGGGTTCGTCAGAACCGGTTTGAAGACGATTTTGACGGGAATAGCGGCATCAGCGTCGAGGCTGGCGGCCATCCGCTGCGAATGCTCGGCGACCTGCGCGAGGGCTTCCGCCCCATAGAGGTGCTGGCTCCCGGTGACAAACCACAGAACACTCTGTTTGAGATCCGACATGACTAAAAGCTCCTTAACGGCAGGCCGGAAAGCAAAAAGCGGTCCTCTCCGGCAGAATATTCGATCCGATACATCCGAACTTTCAGGCTACCGCGCTGTAGGTCGGGTGGGAAATCTCCATAGGCACAAGCGAGTCGAACAGGTGATCGATGATGGCGGCGATGGCGCCCTGGCGCTTTCTGCCGCGGGCTTGG
Source organism: Chthonomonadaceae bacterium (assembly GCA_043733205.1). Lineage (GTDB taxonomy): Bacteria > Armatimonadota > Chthonomonadetes > Chthonomonadales > Chthonomonadaceae > JANXLO01. Next base: position 1,160 of record JAYTGR010000921.1, on the reverse strand, counting down.
ACGATCCGACACGCCTGAAATGAAGGTGCGAGCGCCCGAGGTCTCGTCTCTTCCAGCAGGCGCGGAAACAGGCCCGAATCGAGCGCAAAGAGTCTGCCATGCACAAAGAGCGATGCCGGATTGAACAGATTGATGACGGCGGCCAGAGCGACGGCCAGATAGGCGCAGAGCGTGTCCAGCTCCTCACTGAGCGTCAGCTGCCCAGCCTCGACGAGCGCGGCCATCTCCTCGAAATCGACCTTACGGCCAAGCCGCTGGGAGACGATTGCAGCCAGAGCGGTGTCGCACGCGACGGTCTCCAGGCAGCCGCTGTTGCCGCATCCGCACCGCCGACCCCGGAGAGCATCGACCGTGATATGGCCGATCTCTCCTGCCAGTCCGTTTTGCCCGGTCAGCAGTCTGCCGCCGCTCATCACACCCAGTCCGACGCCGGTGCTCACATCGAGCATCGCAAAATTTTCCAGTCCGCGCGCGTTTCCGAAGTAGCGTTCCGCCAGACAGAGCGCGTGCTCTTCCTGCATCACGAGACACTCTACGCCAAGCCGCTTTTCCAGGTCACAGCCAGGAGCGCGGCCATTGGTGATCGGCAGATTCGGTGACAGCAGTCCCTGCTGAAGATCGGTATCGACGAGGCCCGGCATACTGATGCCGATCCCCAGCGTCGCAATCTCCGGCACATCTATCAGAGCGCGCAGGCCGAGTTCCGCCTGACGCAGCAGCTCCTCGTAAGTGTCGGGCGTCGTAAATGTCTGCGTCAATTCGCTGCGCACTTTCCCATCGAGTCCGGCGCACACGACGCGGCAGCGCTCCGCATCCAGAACCAGTCCCAGCACCTGGGAAGACCGCACCGCCAGCCGCAGTTTCTTCGCGGGTCTCCCAAAGGCTCCCTGCGGCGCATCCTCTTCGACGAATCCCGACTGTAGCAGCGCCTCGACCGCCCGCGAAACGGTCGGCGGCCCGATCCCTGCCGCCCGTGCGATTTCAGCGCGCGACAGAGCGCCTTTTTCGAGCAGCATGCGCAGAATCTGCCGTTCATTGATGCGGCTCAGCAGAACCGGCTGGATAAGAGATCGGGTGTTTTCCATAGATGTCTGACTTGCGCCTATATTACACCTATCACGCTGACTTTGTCAAGGCTCTTAATAAAGTGTCTTAACAAT
>JAYTGR010000920.1:0-8808 GCA_043733205.1 Chthonomonadaceae bacterium | reverse complement strand
TGGGGCAATGGCAGCGTCCGCGTTCGGTCTGCGGTCGCTGCCGGTACGCGGCCTCCGTTCCGCGCTCTTACGGCCGGAATCGGAATCTCCGGAAGAGGCGTCGTCTCCGGTCGGAAGCACGTCCCCTACGTAAAGAAATGCGTTGCGTTCCAGGCCGACATCGACGAATGAGGCATCCATTCCCGGCAAAACATTGGCGACACGACACTTGTAGAGGCTGCCCACGACGCGTTCGGCGCGCTCCACATGCATCTCTACCAGTTTGCCGTCTTCCGTAACGGCGATGCGCGTTTCGCGTTCGCCGACATTCACGATAATTTCTTTGGACACAGGAGGGAACCTCCTTTCTGTAAATTCATTGAATTCTTTTGGTATTTCGAAGCCAGGGCTCCGACGAACGAAAACAGCCTGCACCGTTATCGAGCCCGACGCTGCGCATCAGACGGCGGCTAGGGCCGAACTGAGCAGACGGGCGCGGTGCGCGCGGCGCAGAGTGAGTCCCACCAGCGCCTCCGCGAGGAGCGCGACCACTTCGGGAGGTTTGGCATTCCCTCCCTCGCCGATGGCGACGGTCATCGCGAGCGTGAGCCGATTGGTGGAAATGCTTTCCGGCACAAGGGTAAGCGCGAACAGATAGGGGCGAATATCCAGGCTCTTGGAACGGCCTTCCCGCGCCCTTACAATCTCCCATTGGGAACGCGCCAGGAGCGCCTCGATCGCACTCTCTGCCGCAGCCGGTTCGGTATCGGGCGCACAGGCGCACACGACCTCATAATCGGCACGGTCGTAACTGTTGAGCAGATCGCGGGAGCCGGATTCCGGGATCTCCTGGCATTCGACGATGCGAATCCCCGGCGGCAGCGTGACATTCAGGCCTGTCAGCAGCGCCGCAGGATCGACGGGGTCGGTCAGTTCGAGCACGGCCGGTTCGGCCCCGGCGGTGACACCGGTGCTGAGGGCGGAGGCAAATGCGATGCGTTCGCGGGGATTGAAGCCGGTGGAAAAGGCGACCGGAAGCCCTGCGCGGCGAATCGCGCGTTCAAAGGTGCGAAGTATGTCGAGGTGGCCGAGCCAGCGAACGGACTCGCTCTTCTCAAAGATGAGCAGGTATTTCGGCATCGAGCGGTAAGAGGACTTCCAGAAAAAGTGCTGTCAAAAAGCCAGCGGGCGGTCCGACAGGAGGACCGGACGACGCCACAAGGTGCGCAGGGAAACGATCGGCGCTTCGGAATCAGCGGAGGCGCGGGGAGCCTGGGTTCCCCGCGCCGTCCGAGTTCAGGAGCGAGCCAGGGCACTAGCCCTTCTTGGCAGGAGCTTCTTTCTTGGCGATCGCAGCGACTTTCGCCGCTTTCTCTTTGGCGGAGAGTTTGGCGAACGTGCCATCGCAGCCGCCGCAGCAGAAGTGGACCGTGTATTTGCCGACGACTTCCGGCTTGCCCGCGCCCTTATGGTCCGCGATTTTCTCGCCGGTGATCGGGCATGTCCACAGGTCGGTGGTCTTAGCGGGCGGGCCGGCGAACGCGGCAATGCTGGTGAGCGTGGCGGCGATGGTAAAGAGGGCGACAAGCTTCTTCATTCGATAATCTCCGGGCCTCGATGGGAGGCATTGAGGTAGTGCGTGCGCTGGTCGAAAATGGGTAGTGCAAACGGCGATGACAGCACACGACAGAGTGACGACAGTACAAGGGCGCAGAACTGTTTGTCTGCCATCGCGCCTTTCTGAAGTATCAGCGGCGAGCGAAACATGGGAAACAAACGGTTCTTTACATTGTACCGTACATCTGTGCGTTCGTGCAAGTTCCCAAGCATGCAGAAAACTTATTTTTGGCCGGTTCGATCACGGAGTGGGCGGACCGTCCGATTTGGCCGGAACGCTGTCGTGGCCTGGGGCCGGCGTATCCGTCGGGGCGGAACTGGGAGAGGTCGTGGCGGCATGACGGCGCTTACGATGCTTGCGGCGGTGCATCGTTTTACCGGGAGCAGGCCCTGTCTCCGATCCGGGTGTGCCGGGCGGAATGATCATCCCGTCGGCCTGCTCGAACGCCGCCAGCACCTCCACATCGGTCGGCAGTTCCAGCGTGCCGGTGACTACGATCGCATGGGGCACCGCGCGGGAGACGAGGCCGGAAGAAGTGTGCCCGGAGACGACGACCTTGCCGTTGTAGCAGAGCGACGTCGAAAAGCCGGAGTCGAGCAGCACGGCCTCTTTCGCACCGGCAGCGGCGGCAGCAGCGGCCAGTTTCTCCGTATCGACCACGTCGAGCGACGCGCCCAGGATGATCTCCCCACTTTCAGAAATGCCGAAGAAGGCGCGGCGGCGCGGATCGCTGAAGTCGCCGGCCGAGAACGGCCGCATCTCATCGGTCGTGCGCGGCACTCCGGCATGAACGATCCATGCGCCCGCCAGAAACAGTTCCGTATAGTCGGGCATAAAGGCTTTGAAGGGATCCACACTGTTCATGGTCCCCGGCTGAAAGGGAACGAGAGCGATCTTCTTCGGCCCCCACAGTACAATGGGCCGGTTGATCAGCCGAGGCAGACGGTCCTCGGCAAGATCCGGCACGAGCGTCGTATCCGTCGGGTTCTGGCTGGGACCGATCAGGGTCGTGTCACTGCCCCGCAGCGCGGCATCGGCGAAAAACGTCCCGTTGATGCCCGCAACGCCGCCCGGCACATCGGTGATGAACTGCCCGACACTCTGGCGCACGGGGGAGTGGTGCGTCGTGGGGCTGCCGCCGCGCACGATGCCCAGTTTTACGCCCGCAAACTCCGCGATCTCCAGTTTCACCGGCGTCGGGTTCAGGTCGAACTGCGCCACTGCGGCCGGAGCATACAGTTTGGCGTCATGACACTCTTTCCAGACCTTTTCCAGACGTGTCTGAATGGTGCGGTTGACCAGCAGAATATCCGGCGAGGCCTCGGCGGGGCCATTGTCGATGGTAAACGCCATTTTGCAGCCGGCTTTGCGCGCCAGCTCTTTGGTGACGTTGTCCTGCCGGCCGTTCGGATAGGCGAGATACGGAATGGGATGCCCCAGTTTCTGTTCCAGAATCGTTTTAGCGCCGGAGATCTCTTTCTCCTGCTCATCGGGCGGGAGCTTGCGCATATCGTCGGGGTGCGACTGCGTGTGCGAACCGATCGTCACCAGTTTCTCCGTGTCCAGCTGCTTGAGCGTGTCCCAGTCCATCTTCGGGTGGTCGCTTTTCTTATCCCCGACATAGTTGGTATGCACGAACATCGCGGACGGGTAGTTCAGCTTTTTGAGGATCGGATAGGCGTTGTCGTAGAAACCCTGATAGTTGTCGTCGAATGTCAGAACGACCGCATTGTCCGGGAGCGCGTCTCCCGACGTCAGATGTTTGTATAGGTCGTCCAGCGAGACGACATGCGCTCCCTGCGCCGCCAGCCAGTTCATCTGCGCTTCGAACTCGGCTTTGGTGCAGTCGAACCAGACAGCGCCCTTGCCTCGTTTCTTGATCACGTCATGGTACATAATGACAGGCACGCGGTCGGTCTGGGCTTGAATGCAGATATTCTCGTAGGCGGCAGCCGCCGCAGGGAGTGTCGGAGGAGGTGTCGCGACAGAGACGACCGGCGGCAGTGCGGAAGGAAGCTGGCTGTCCGGCAGAGGCTGCTGATGGCATCCCAGGGCGCTGAGCGCCAGCCCGGCCACGATTCCTGCCATGCGCGCTATCCACCGAACGTTCATAAAATTCAAATGTTTTCCCTCACCTTGCGCTGCCTCGCGTTCCCGCAGAGGAGCATCATTTTCCCACACAGAAGTCCCGGAATATGCGGTGCACGATCTCTTCGGTCACGGTTTCACCGGTGATCTCGCCGAGGGCGTCGAGTGCGCCGCGAACATCGATGGCGACGAAATCGCCCGGCAGGCGGGCACGCGTGGTTTCCAGGGCATGACGAAGCGCCTGATGCGCCGCCGCTAGCGCCTGCGCATGCCGTGCAGCTGTAACGATCACCGATTCCACCGCGTCGGATTCCGGCGCCAGGTACGACCGCACCAGTTCTGCTTCCAGTTCCCCCAGTCCGGTTCCAGTCAGCGCCGAAACCGCGACAATTTGCCGGGATTCGACCGCGAATTCTGCCAGGACAAGGTTTCGCAACGCCGTCACGCGCTCTGCAGGCACGGCATCGCATTTGTTCAGGACAAGGCAGAGCGGCGCGGATTCAGAAGATTTTAGCGGCGCTGCAATGGCCAGATCGGCGGAGGTGAGACCCTCGACCGCGTCCAGCACCAGAACGACGACATCGGCGCGGGCGGCAGCCTCCTGTGCGCGCTGCACTCCCAGGCGTTCTACGACATCCGAGGTGTCCCGAATTCCCGCCGTATCGGTCAAAACGACCGCCAGCCCGCCCAGCGTCGCAGTCTCTTCAAGGGTGTCGCGCGTCGTGCCCGCAACCGGCGTAACGATAGCGCGGTCGGCGCGAAGCAGCGCGTTCAGGAGCGAGGATTTTCCTGCGTTGGGCCGCCCGACCAGAGCGACGGCCAGTCCTTCTCTCAGCACCCTGCCCCGTGCAGTCGTTGCCAGCAGCAGCCCAGCCTTGTGATGGACCGCATCGATACGCTCTTCCAGGGGTCCGTATTCGAGTTCACCGACCTCTTCGCTGAAGTCGATCGTCACCTCGATGGCCGCCAGTATGCCGATCAGTGCGTCCCGCATCTCCCCGATCACACGGGACAGAGCGCCTTCGAGTTGGCGGCGCGCCTGACGCCGCGCCGTCTCGGTGCGCGCCCGAATCACATCTGCAACCGCCTCGGCCTGCGCAAGGTCCAGCTTCCCATTGAGAAACGCACGCTGCGTAAACTCACCGGGTTCCGCCAGCCGCGCTCCCGCATCGAGGGTCAGCCGCAGCAGCCGCACCGTCGTCGCGCGCCCTCCATGACACGCAAACTCGGCGCTGTTCTCCCCGGTATAGGAGTGCGGAGCCCGAAAGATCGTCAACAGACCGTCGTCTGCAGTCTCCCCCGTGCCAGGATCGATGAATCGACCATAGCGCACCGTGTACCCCCTGCTCTTCTCTGCATCGACGCGGCCGCGAAACAGCCTTGCTGCGAGAGACAGTGCGTCCGGCCCCGAAACCCTGATGACCCCAATCCCGCCCTCTCCAGGCGGCGTGGCAATTGCGGCTATCGTATCTGCTGCGAGTTGAGACATAATTCCCGATCCATAAAGGGCGTGACAAAACGCCCTATGAAGACTTTGGAGGCCTGCATCGCGTTCGCTTGGTTCTACTCTGTCTCCTCTAATAGTCCGGAGAGCAGGCGGGTCACTTCGCCCTGCAGATCGCTGCGGTTGTCGTCGTAGCGCTGGAGGGTTTCGAGGCGGGCATGGCGTGACAGCTGCTGGACCCGCCGAACGTCGCCGCCGCTGGCGTCGAGTGCCAGTGTGATCGCGGTGTGGCGCAGGCGGTGCGGGCTCAGCGGGTCTTTGAGACCGGCGCTTTCAGCCAGTTCCTTGACGATTTTATAGAGACCGTCTGTCGTCAGTCCGCGCCCGTAGGCTGCCGGGCTGACGTTGATAAAGAGCGGTGTGGCGGGCTCATCGGAGAGCTTGGCCTCCTGCAGATAGGCTTCGATCGCTGCGACACTGTTTGCGGAGAGTGTGATCCGTTCGCGCTGGGTGCCGCGTCCTTTGCCATGAATCCAGATCGACTGCCGGTGCGGTTCAAAATCCTCGCGGGTTAGACCGCACACTTCGGCACGGCGCAGGGCGTTTTCCATTAGCAGTAAAAGCAGGGCGAAGTCGCGTCTGCCTTTCAGAGTAGTGCGGTCGGGCTGGCGCAGGAGGCGGCGGGCCTCTTCCGCCCCGACGCCGCGCGTGTCCCGGTAAGGGACGACCTTCTCGGCGTCCAGAGAGTCGGAAGGATCGGCTTCCGTCGCCCCCACCCGGCGCGCAAAGCGCACCAGGCTGATCAGAGCCGACATACGCCGGTTGATCGTTGCCTCCGACTTGCCTTCGGTCATCAGTCTCGCTTTGTGCCGAAGCAGAACCAGGACCATCTGCGGCGTCTTGAGACCCAGAAAATGGCGCATACGCTCCGGGCTTGCAGAGGTTTCGTAGGCGCTGACGAAAAACGCTTCGATGTCGTGCCGATAGGCGCGGCGCGTGTTTTCGCTGCGCCGGTCGGCCAGCAGCAGGGTCAGAACGTCGGGCGGCAGCGCAGGATCAGCCGCCATGACAGCGATCTCCTCACCAGCGTATTCCGCGCTCAATATCGGCTCGCCTGCCATCTTACTTCTCCGCCTCGTAGTAGACCCAGCGCGGCGCCATTTTGAGCTGAAAAGCAGTCAGAGCGAGAATAATGGCGAAGAGGATCCAGGCCAGCGCCGAAGCGTACCCCATCTTGAAATACATAAAGGCGTTTTTGAACAGATACATGACGGGCATTAACAGGCTGTCGACTGGTCCTGCCGGGCGGCTGGGGTCACCGCCGCTCAGAACGTAGACCCGGTCGAACTCCTGAATGGCCGCGATGGTGCCCATAATCAAGTTGAAGAAAATGTAGGGAGAGAGCATCGGCAGCGTGACATGGCGGAACTTCGCCCACCAGCCTGCGCCGTCCAGGTTGGCAGCCTCGTAGAGATGCACGGGCACACCCTGCAGCCCTGCCAGCCAGAGGATCATACCGGAGCCTGCGCCCCACAGCCCCTGCAGGATCAGGCCGGGCTTAGCCCACTCCGCTGCACCGAACCAGCCAGGCGCCGCCCACCCGAACCAGTGCCCAAGCGTCTCTTTCCAGACCGCGTTGAGCAGACCTCGATTGGGGTCTCCGTTCAGCACCCAGGCCCACAGCAGTGCGCTCGCAACGACCGGCACAATAGACGGCAGGTAGAAGAAGGTGCGGTAGAAGGTCATGCCCTTCACCTTGGCGTTCAGCAGCATCGCGATAGCGAGACTGGTCGTGATCCCAAGTGGAATGCCGAAAAACGCGGTGTAGGCGACGTTTGACAGCGAGGTGCGGAGATAGAAACTGTCCTCGCCCAACAGCTGCGAGTAGTTCTGCACTCCAACCCAGCTGGCAGGATGCAGGACGTCATAGTCGCAGAAGCTGAGGAAGAGGCTCACCAGGATAGGCCCAGCAGTCAGGGCTAGGAACCCGAACAGCCACGGCGCGATAAAGAAGTAACCGGCGGCCGCTTCCGCCCGCGCCATGCGCCGCAGGCGCAGCACACTGTAGAGGCGGAGGGCGAAGACGATCAGGGCGGATGTCGCCAGCACACCGACAATCGCTATAGGCACGCGGGCATCCAGGGGAGTCACATTGCCTTTGTGGAACACCTTGTCCAGTTCGCGCTGCACGATCCGGGCGCCGTCGTCGAGCGCCTGCTGTGCCGTCACATGCGTATTGACGTGATGCGTGGCGTTGTCGAAGGCGCGCACATGTTCGTCCCACAGCCGCTGCCCTACGAAGGTGACCGGACGGAACCGCGCATGGTCCATCATCGAGACGAACAGATTGACTGAATCCCGAAATTTCGGGACTGTTGGAGAGAATTTCGCAAAGACTGCGTCGTTCACACGCCGATTGGCGGAGAGCGTCGGCACGAAGGGGCGCTGTTTGGACTCGTTATAGGCTTTCTGCGCCGTAGCATCGATCAGCATCGCATCCGGGCTCGCCATCCATTTGATGAACTCCCAGGCTTCCTGCGGGTGCTTCGCGCCGCGCGGAATCGCGTAGGAGTACCCACCTGCCCAGGTGATAAAGGTATCCTTTTCGGCGGCGAACCGCCCAACGTGGTGCAGACGGTCGGCGGGAATGGGAGCTGGCGCAACGCCGAAGTCGAGATCGGGGCCGAAGCGGGCGATATTGTTCAGCACCCAGCTGCCGTCGATCTTCATCGCCAGTTTGTTGGACAGGAATGGGTCCAGTTCATTGGTCTCGAACCCAGACTGATAGGCGTCTGTCTTGGTGACTCCGCCGAGCGCATCGTAGACCTTCACCATGTAGTTGAGCGCTTCGACGTTGCGCGGCGCGCCGAGAGTACAGGTCCTGCCGTTCTCCGACATAAACTCGCCGTCGTTCTGCCACGCATAGATATAGAGCCAGGAGTTGCCGTAGTTGGGTATGAAGCCGATCTGTTTGAACGTGTTGTCTGGATTGTTGGTCGTCAGCTTCTTAGTGTCGTCGAGCAGTTCGTCCCAGGTTTCGGGCGGTTTGGCCTCTCCCTTCGCGTCCACGATACCCGCGGCTTTGAAGAGGGTCTTGTTGTAGAAGAGCGCGCGGTCGTCGGTGCCGGACGGAACGGCGAAGATGCCGTGGCGGCCTGTAATCGGGTCCGTATAGTTCGCCTCTTTCCAGCAGGCGGGATAGTAGTCCTCTTCGCGCACCCCATACGGCTTGTCGCGATCCTGCCGAATGTAGGTATCGAGCGGCAGAAAGGTGTCACGCGCCGCCCAGTCCCCGATCGTAAAGCGGTCCTGATGCACGACATCCGGAGGCACATTGCCGACAATGGCGGTCATCAGCTTCTGCGGGTTCATGCTGCCAGCGCCCATCGAAAGGACACTGACATCGATCTCCGGATGCCGCTTCTGAAACTCGCCGACACGCGCCTGAAGACCTTTGTTCTCTTCCCCATACTCCAGGCCCCACACCACCAGCTTCACCTTGTCCGCAGACGTTGGCCCGCCGCCACAGCCGCCCATCAGCAACAGCGCCATCAGCGCCAGAAACCCTCGTCCTACAGACCGGACTATATGTCGAAACACAGGCGTCATCGAATAGACTTCTTTCCTCATACGATTTTCCACAGTCTAACAAGTACAGGCCCTGTTTGTCAAGCGCATC
>JAYTGR010000919.1:0-8820 GCA_043733205.1 Chthonomonadaceae bacterium | reverse complement strand
CGGCTCTCCGCCGGATCGCCCTGGAGTTCGGCTCCGAGATGCTCACGGTGCCCGGAGATCTGGACCGTGCCCGTTTGGGCCGAACGGTCTTTGCCGACAGCGCGGCTCGGCGCAAACTCGAACGTATCCTCCATCCCCTCATCCGCAGCCTGCTGCGCGCCCAGATAGAAGCGGCGCAGCGCGACCTGCCCCTGGAGACCGTTATCGTCGTCGAGATCCCGCTGCTCTATGAGGGCGGACTGGAAACCTGGTTCGACCAGGTTGTCGTCGTAACGGCTTCGGAAGCGGTTCAAAGGGAACGCCTCCGGCTGCGAAACGGCCTGAATGCGGAAGAGGCCGGCCGCAGAATCGCCGCTCAGTGGCCCCTCGAACGCAAGGTTTCCCGCGCGGACTATCTCCTCGTGAACGACGGCTCGCTGCAGGAACTGGACGCTGCCGTGGAAAATCTCTGGCTGCTGCTCAATCGACGCAGGAATACCGCTTGATCTTCTCGAAAATGCTTCTGTCCTGTTCGACCGAATAGCGGTGCTCGCTGCGTCTGAATGAATGAAGCGGCAAAATCGGACCTTCCGTTCTGCGGCGTGAAGACTAAACAAAAGGCTTTCTAAAAAAAAGCTTGCGTTGTAGGCACCGATGTGCTATAATCCGAACTTGACAGGGGGCAGACCCAGGACGCCTTCTATTCGACGATGAACCACCCCCCGCGAACTGCTTGCTTTGCCGAAAGGCTGGCAGGATTATCACCTATGTGGCCGCCTGTTCGCAGGCCACGATCGATCCCTGTGCCAGGAACGACCGACGGAATGTTCCGCCGTTCGTCTTGAAGCAGGAAGTAGTTCGCTGCGCTCGGACCGCCCGCCTCCCCCAGGCACGGCGCCTGAGATGGTGGCGTTTTCCAGGCACCATGGAACATTCTCATAACTCATGCCGGTAATTCCCCCCACCGCCGGCAGTGCAGGCTTTCCCCCTTAGCGTGCCAGCTTTATTGATGCGTATCACCAGGAGGTAGGACTCGCCTTGAACAGAGCCAAAACGAACACTACTGCCCTGCTCGCGCTTCTCTCCGGGCTGCTGTCGTTGTCCCTTCCGCAAAGTGTGCAGGCTCAGGCCCGCCTCTCCGGAACGACCAACGGTCTGCAGAACGGATTGCCGCTTGCAGGCCCCATCGCCGGTCAGCACTACTACTCCGGCGGCAAAACGGACGTCATTCCCCCGTGGATGATGCGCCGACTCATTCCTTCACGTCTGGCGACCAAAATAGGCCGTGGGAGAGCGCCCGGCGACAGCGCTGTCCTGCGTCAGACAAATCTTCTCACCAAGGCAGATCCAACCCAGCAGTTCTCCAGCACTCCGGCGCCGTCGCAGGATGAACATCCGTACTTCAGTGTGGATGAGAAGTACGTCTACTTCGACAGCGACCGCATCAGCGACACCAATACTCTGGAAAACGCGACGCATACCTTCAATATGTTTCGTATGTTCCCGGACGGCTCCGGTATCGCGCAGCTGCTGCCGGCCGGCACCAACCAGATCGAGCCGAACATCGCGCTCGACGGCAACCGGGTCGCCTACGCGGGCGGGGGAACGATCAGTTTCACCGCAGGGCTCGATACGCCGACGACCTCCGGGTTCAGCCTGTTCGTCTACGATATCAGCAACGGCGGCGCACCGCTGAATCTGTCTACGAACAACTCCTCTAACATCGTCTTCACGGACGTGCGCCATCCGAGCTGGGCGCCAGGCGGCAGTGAAATCGTTTTTGCCGGCACCCTGGGGGCAGGACAGCCTTACCACCTTTACAAGGTGAACGTGCAGACCGGTATCATCACTCAGCTTACGGCAGGCATCAGCAGCGATACGTCGCCTGCCTGGTCGCCTGACGGTCATGTGATCGCCTTCACGTCGAACGGCAAAGCCTTCAACAGCGCGGGCCCGACATCGGCCGCCTCGCTGACGGCCAACCCTGTCCAGACGGACATCTGGGTCATAACACCGGTCCAGAATGCCCTCGATCCTCATCAGGTCACCAACTCCTCCTCCATCGTCGGAGGGCTCGTCAGCAGCAACAAGAATGCCGCCTGGAGCAGCCTGAACCCCAGCAATATCGGGGTTATTCCGGGTGAACCGGGCAATAATACCGTCTCCGAGAACATGCTGGCCTTCGCCAGCAGCCGGGCAGACGACAACGGCGATGGGATCGCCAACGATGTCAAAACGACCTTCGACATCTATTTTATGCATGCCGGCATCAAGATAGATCCGCAGAGACCGGGCATCTTTACGGTCACCACGCCGGAATCCGTGGGTAATCCTGCCCTCAAACTCCGCACCAGTACGCCCGATACGTCGATCGATCCTAACGACCCGACGTCGCGCTTCGATCCGAACTTCGTATCGAACGAGGACTTTCCCACCTGGCCTGCCTATCTCAACAGCTACCGGATCGTCTATCAGAGCGACCGTGGGCTGACCCCCGCCGCGCCGGGGGCGGAACTCAATATCTGGGGGTCTACGATCCTCGATATCAACGCGCCCGCGCTGCTCAAATACGATATTCAGAACAACGAAATCGTGCATGTGGCGCGCGATTCCGCTCCGGACATCGCGGTACGCGAAGTCTCGGCAGGCGAGAAAGTGCGCATCCGTGCCCGAGCCGCAGATTACGAGTCGGGCATCGAGTCCGCCTATGTAATGTTCAAATGCCCGGAAAGCGCTCCGAAAAGCGCCGACGCGAAAGAGCATAAGGTCTTCTTCCGGGAAAACCGACTCAATGGTTTCCTGGATGCCACCACCCAGGTTCTCGATGCTCCTTACGAAGCGGACGCGCAGGCCATCAAGCCGTACGACCGCAGCCCCAACGGCAGGTTCCGCCAGCCCACCAACCAGGCTTCCGCCAATGCAGGTATTAGGAACGGAATGCCGGGCTCTTATATCGGACCCTTTCCTAAGCTCTCGGCGGGACTGCCGAACGGCTGGCCAAGCTTCAATCAGTATCTGGCTGGCCTCGACGATCAGTTCGCGTTCAGCGGTTTCTCCAATCCGCCGGACTACGTCGAAGACAGTACTGGGCTCGATACGAAGGGACAGGACTACCAGAACGATGGCAGCTACTGGCTGCGCCTCTGGGACGATGGCCCTCTCTCTAAAGGCGGCCATGAGCCCGAAGGCGAGACCGCAGGCGACGGGGTCTACACCAGCACCTGGACGACACCGACCGGCCTGCCCAGCGACTGGACCATGGACATCATTCTTCGGGACCGTGCCCGCGATCCGTTCACGCCCGGCAGCACGACCAATGGAAGCAACTGGAAAATCTACGACAATATCTGGGGATTCACTTCCGCTCCCTTCCAGGGAAGCAGCGGCATCCTCTACGTCAACGATTACGACAGCGGACAGCGGTTCTACCAGACCCACTTCGGGAATGCAGGGCCTTTTACCACCTTCCCCGATGCAGGGGGCGCCTTCCTGAGCCAGACCTACAGCGGCTGGCCGACGGAAAGCTGGATGACGGAGTTCGATCCCAATCTGATTCCGACACGGGGATTCCAGGGCACCACGCCTGTAACCATCGTAAATTTCCTGACGCCGCTGGGTGTCAATGCCTACTCCGACGGACTGACGCAGGACTCGGGAACGCCCGTCACGGGGCGTTACGATATCTGGCGCGTACTGTGCCGCGGTCCGGTGCCCGATTCGGTCCTCAACTCCTACAAGGGACATGTCGAGACGCAGCCTGCCGACGTCATCGCCGGCGGCAAAGGACCGCGCTCGGTCTTCGTCGCCGAACGGTGCATCGTCTGGCATTCGCCTTACGCCGGCGACCTGTTCGTTGGACCGGGCACGATCGTCGATAACGACACGCAGGTTCGCCTTACGAACTATGTCAAGACCGGTGGCCGCCTGTTCCTGAACGGTCAGGACACGGCCTACGCTCTCTCCCTCGGGCAGGTCGGCGCGACCAGCGCTTTCCTGAGCGGTATCTTCAAGGTCACCTATGCGGCCGACTCCATCAATCCCGGCCCCGGATCCAACACTTACGTCCCACGCAATGCACGCGGCACAGGGCCGATCGATTGGGAAACCTGGTACGGTGTCTTTCACAACTATCCCGGCACTGTCATCCCGGACGATCCGCCCGGCGACGCCAACTTCTACAAAGGTTCGGACGGCGGCACTGTGCGCAGCTACATGGCGCTCAACCAGGGTTCGGTCGACAAGATCGCGTTCACCGCTCCCAGCAAACCGGACGTATCGGACTTCGATACCACCTGGCAGTCCGACGGATCGCCCGGTATCGTCTGGGTGACGGATGCTTCGGGGGCGCCAGTCGTCTCCAAGGTTGTTTTCGCCGCATCCGGATGGGAAGCCATCAATCCCGAATTCTTTGTTCCGATACCGGGAGTGGTCGTTCTGAAAAACCGGCGTGCGGAGCTGATGCACAACGTGGGAGACTACCTGCGCACAGGCCGTATCTACGGGTCTGTACGCACCATCAATGGGGCGCAGCCGCTGAAGGGCGTGTTCGTGCGCGCCGTCTCCACCCATACGGGGCTGACAGCATCGACGGCGCTGACCCTGTCCGATGGAAGCTACCTCCTCGACGGACTGGACGCGACCGGCGTCTACGCCATCGATGCGGCGCTCCCCGGCTTCCTGACCCAGCATCTGACGGGAACCTTCTTCCACGGTGGTTTCCAGAACAGACTGGACGCCTTCCTGACCCAGGCGCAGCCCGGCTCCATCGCCGGTACGGTTACGGTGCTTTCCACGAAAGCTCCCGTAGCAGGCGTCATCGTCAAGGCGATGGACAAAACGACGGGGGATGTCTTCACCGCAACCACCCAGACCGACGGCACCTATATCATCAAGAACGTTCCGAGCAACACCACCACAGGCTATCTGGTCACCACGCCACTGGCCGCGAACGGTGGGAACCTCGACACGCTCGGATATGGCGGCAGCGTTCCGACCAGCTACGGCGGGCCGGAGGCGACAGCTAAGCCTGCCATCCTGGTCAACCCCAGTCAGGCCGTTACCGGCGTGGACTTCGCCCTGACCCTGTTCCCCGGTTCGATCAGTGGGATCGTGCGCCACCACACCACGGTGCCGAGCGATCCGACGCTGCCGACTGCGGGCGCAACCGTCACGGCGACGGCGACGGTGGGCACCAAGGTCTATACCGCCGTAACCGGCGCAGACGGCACCTACTCGATCCCGAATGTCGATCCCGGTGTCTATAAGGTGACGGCTGCGGCGCCCGGCTACGCACTGGCAGGGCCTATCACCATTACGGTCAACAGCAAGCTGAACACGGTCGTCGACTTCATCGACAGCCCGCTCGGCAGCTTCGCGCTGGTTCCGATCCCGCCGGGCAGTGTGTCCGGGCTCGTCGAAACCTCAGCGGGGGTTCCGATCCCCGGCGCACTTGTCAACGTGATCGATGCCAACGGCATCCTTCTCGGGACGACGACGACGGGAGCCGCTCAGACCAAAACGATCACCCTTCCAGGCGGAGGCACAGGCAGTTACACGTTCAACTATCTGGTTTCCAACGTGCCTGCCGGCGGAACCGTTATCGTCGGGACACGTAAGGACGGCTATCTGCCCGATCCGGCGCCCACCCAGACCGTGATCATCAATACGGGCGCGGAGACGACCAACGTCAACTTCACGATCAACCCGCTGAACACGTTCCTGAGCGGAACCTTCCCGGACGGCACCGCGATCCTGTCTCTGGTATCGGCGCCCTACGAGTACGCCGGCGTTGCCAACAGCAATGTCGCCACACTCTTCGGAGTGCCGGCCTCGGACGTCAGCACCGGTGCGTTCTCCTTCATCACCTGGCGGAACGACACGGCGAGCTACGTGTTCTTCCCGACGCCACCGGCAGACACGTTCCATCTGGGACGCGGCTACTTCCTGGCCGATACGAACGGCAATACCTCCCTGGCGCTCACCATCAAGGGAACAGAGGCGAAGAATACAGTCGCTCCGGACCCGACCCATGCGGGCTTCAATCCGATCGACGGCTCGTACCGCATCGCCCTCAAGCCAGGCTGGAACCTGATCGGGGAACCGTTCCCATATTCCGTCAACTTCCTGAACCTGAATGTGGTGGGGGCCGACGGCACGGTCTCCGATGTCCCGACGGCGCAGGCCGGTTCCAATCCCTCTCTGGGAGCGGCGCTCTGGACCTATCAGAGCGGGACCTATCAGGTCGCCTATACGCTCGATGCCTACCGAGGCTACTGGATCCGGGCCTTCGACAACCGCCCGGCTGGCGCGCGCTCTTCGGGGGCGGTCATCACTCTGGTCGTTAGTCCGCAGGCTCGTCAGGATCGTGCTGTACACGACACTCGCGGAGTGCTCCAGTTCGCAAATCGCCAGTCCGACGGCTGGATGCTCAGCATGACGGCTTCGGCAGGCAGCCGGACCTCCGCACCGACGACCGTCGGTCAGACACGCGCTGCCCTCGACACCTACGACCGCTACAAGCTGGAGGCTCCGCCTGCCGTCTCTAACAAAGGCATCACCATGGCCTTCGATCATCCCGAATGGGCTGACAAAGCGGGCCGCTACAGTGTCGATGTTCGGTCGGCAGCCGCTCTGACGCAGAAGTGGACTTTCACGGTCACCTCCACCCTGCCCAACGAGCCGGTGACGCTGAACTGGCCCAATCTGGCTCAGGTGGCACGTCGGAAGGATCTGATCCTGACGGATCTGGATCTCAAGACAGTTACCGACCTGCGCGGACGCGCCGGGTATACCATCCCCGGTGGCACGACCGGTGTCGTGCGGCATTTCCAGCTGGATACCCGTCCGGCGCAGAGGCAGACTCTGCAGCTGACGTCCGTGGTTGCAACGGTCAACCCGACGCGCGGCGTAAATCTCGGGTCGGTCAACATCTCCTACAACACCACGGCAGATGCCACGGTACAGGTCGGTATCACGAAAAACGGCCGCCCGGTTCGCACCATCGATAACGGCGCCGTCACCCGTGCTGCGGGATCCACGCAGGTGGTATGGGATATGAAGGACAACCAGGGACAGGCTGTGCCGGGCGACGTCTACGCCGTAGAAGTCAATGCGCAGGACAGCCAGGGACATAAGGTTCGCCGGATTGTTCCGCTCGTTCTGACCGCACGCGGTCAGTAGAGAGTTCGGTGGGGTTTGTCGGCAAACCCCACCGATTCCGCCCTGCTTCCTAAAAAGGAGCAGGGAAATGGGTTCAGAAGAGAGAATTTACCGATAATCCTGTCAAGCGGGACATACGTGTGCAGGCTGGAGCCTGCACGAGGAAGGGAGCAGACGAAAAGATTGAAAACTATTCGTAGGAGTCCGATAACCCGCGCCACCGCCTGGCTCGTGACCCTGGCGATGGTCGCGTCATGCCTGTTGGCAGGGCGCGGCGCCAGCGCACAGACGCAGCAGCCACTCCGGGTGATTATCGCCGATATCGTTAACAAATCGCAGAGCACCTATCCGAACCTGGGTGTCACGGCGACCGCAGCCCTCTACAATGAGATGGTCAACTCGGGCCAGGGACGTTTCAGCGTTTTTCAGAACTCCGAAGTTCTGAAAGAGGCCGTGTCGCTCGGAATCAAAGTTCCCAGCAACCCGAACCAGCCCTCCAACTTCAGCGACAACGACCTGTACCGAATCGCGAAGAATCTGAATGCAGACGTCGTCGTCGTAGGCGAAGTCGCTGCCGGAGCGGCGCGCGGCAAAGGCGTTCAGGTAGCTCTCTCGACCAACCTGCGCGAAGTCGCATCCAAGCAGTTTATCAACGGCGGCTTTACGCAGATGACGACCGTCCCCCGTCCCGGCGAGCCCAGCGACGCAGAGGAACTGACCAACAAGGGTGTCAGCGATGCGGCGCAGGATGTGGTGCGGCAGATACTGTCCCGTCAGTTGGCGACAGGCACGATCATCGGGATCGAGACCGACTCCGTCATCATCAACAAGGGTGTCCGCGACGGCGTGAAAGTCGGCGATGATATCGTCGTTCTGCGCGAAGGCGCAAACGGTGTGAAAACGATGGTCGGGACCGTGAAAGTGTCGCGCATCTACCCCACCGACTCCGAAGCGAAGATCCTCACCAACCCCGGCGGAATTCGTCCGGAAGACGGTGCCCGTGTGCTCTATAATCCTCCCGTCAAAATCGATACGATCACCAGTGTGCGCCCCACTGGAAAAGGCGCGCAGTTCACGCTGACGGCCCTGGGAAGTACGCTGGCAGTCATCGGCCTGGGAGTTCTAGTCGCGCAGGCATCTCGCGGCGGACAGACTTCGACGACCGCTGTCACGGCCGAGGCCGCTGTGCAGAGCAACGCGCCTTCCGTGCGTGTCCGCTGGCAGGACAACATCTTCGGTCAGGGCGGCGTACTGCAGTATAAGATCTACCGTGAACCGGATTTTCCATTCGGTCAGTCCACGGGCGGCGGCGGCGGCGGCGGCGGCAACGGAGGCACCGCTCTGGGCGGCTCGGTTCCCATCGGCGTCCAGTCCTCGACAGTACACGAGTTCTTCGATCATGGATCGCCCTACTTCCCTTACGCCAACGGCCTCTCGCCCCTGATCGGAAGCGGTAATGGCGGCATCGGCAGCGGCGGCGGCAGCAACAATGGCGGAGGCAACGGCGGCACGACCAACGGCTGCGGCAGCCTCACCGTCGCTGCCACCCTCGACACCGGCTTCAAACCCGGTTCCAGCTACCACTACCTGATCACTGCGATCATCCTGCGCCAAACGCCGACGAGCGGAGGCTCGAACGGCGGCGGCGGCGGCAACGGCGGCGGCGGCACCGGCGGCGGCGGC
>JAYTGR010000918.1:0-3257 GCA_043733205.1 Chthonomonadaceae bacterium | reverse complement strand
GAGTTCGATCCTGCCGCGCCTGGGCACAATCCCCGCGAGTGGAACGTTCCGGCGCCTCCTCGGTCGATTCGCGGCCAGATCCTGCTCTCCCCGCACGGAGACCGCATTTTGTGGATCGTGGATAAGCAGGAGTCGCTCTTCTCCTACTGGACAGCCCGGCTGCGGTTAGGAAACAAAAGCCCCTCTCGCGGAGACCAGGGCATCTATGTGAGCCGTCTGGACGGCGGCGGCATGAAGGAACTCTGCTCCACACCGGCAGAACACCAGCAATGGGGAAGACTGCTCGTGATCAAAAGGTCTCTGTCGGATATCCACTGGCTCCCGGATGACAGGCGCATCAGCTTCATCTATAAAAACGATCTGTATCTCGCGCCCGTGGATTGAACAAGGCCCTCTTTAGAAGTCACCGAAGGTGCTGGGATCGACGCCGGTGGTCTCTGCGCCGACGATACGCCATTCGGGTGTCGAGTAGAGGCCCATCAGATGCGAAACTTCCTTGCGGTGCAGATGCAGAGTGATCTGCCCGGAATAGACTACGGACTGCAGACCCGGCTCATCGTGGTTCAGAGCCAGATCGAACTGCACGGTGGCATCGTCGGCCGTACCGCCCTGAAATGTGAAGTGGGTGACGTCGGCATGAATGTCCTGCGCGTTACGGAAGGTGCGGGCCAGCAGCAGACGCAGCTGATCCTGCCGGAGATTCACGATTTTGGCGTCGTTATCCGTCGTGATATAGCCCATAATGGTATTGACGTTCTTTTTGGCGACAGCGTCCTGCATGATCTGCACCATACTGCGGGCCTGCTTTTCGTTGAGAGGGCCGCCGCCCATCTGGGAAAGACGGTAGAGAGTGACCAGCGATCCGGCCAGGACAATGCACAGACTCAATATGATCCAGGAACTGCGTTTCATCTTCGTTCTCCTTTGAGGCCGACCTTTACGCACGAGAAGTGAACCTTTTGGTCTCCTGCGCCGACTTATATAGAGAAGAGAGCCGCCGCACGATGCCATTACGTATCCTACTCAAAGACAGAGGCATGGCGTTCCCTAACACGACCGCTGCCGCTGATTTACGGCGAAGGGTTGAACTACAGCCAGCATGACTACCCGCGACGAGCGACAGTTAGTACAACGGATACAGGCGGGCAGCCACGAGGCGTTCGGGGAACTTCTCGACTCCTATGAGACCCGCGTCTACCGTCTTGCCCTGCGCTTTACAGACAGCATCCCGGATGCCGAAGATGTGACGCAGGAGATTTTCCTCGCCGTCTACAAGAGCCTGGGTAACTTCCGGGGCAGCTCGGCCCTGGGAACCTGGATCTATCGGGTGGCGATGAATCACTGTCTGGAGTTTCGGCGTAAACGCCGTCTGGAGACGCTGCCACTGGACGAGGAGATCGCGCTTGTCAGTCAGGACTGGCGGCACGATCCTGTGCAGAGCGCCGACCGGCAGGAGCTTTCCGCCAAAGTCGAGGCCGCGATCAACTGCCTCTCCCCGCTGCACCGGGATGTCATCGTACTGCATGAGCTGCAGGGTCTGACCTATCAGGAGGTCGCCGCTGCGCTGGATGTGCCGGTCGGCACAGTCAAGTCCCGCTTGTCCAATGCTTTTCGCCGCCTGCGTGACCTGCTCGGCGGCTATGTCCACGAAGGAAGTCCGACGATATGAACCGTACTCCTCCTGAAAATCTCTTGGAAACGCCTGCCGCTCGGCCTTTCAGGCACTGCAAAGGCGGTCTGTTTCAGGCCAACTTGAAAGCCTATCTGGATGGAGAGACATCGGCGATTCGCGGCTGGCTGGTGCGCGGGCATCTGGCCCAGTGCGCGGAGTGCCGTGAAGAGCTGCGCTGGCTACGTCGTCTTGGGGAAGATATGAAAGAGTTAGAATCCACGCGTCCGCGCCCCGAACTGCGCGCCCGCATTCTGGCCAGTCTGCCTGCTGCGCCGCCTGCCCCCGGTATTCGGGTCGTCCACTCCCGCCCGGATCGGGAGAGTTCTCCCCATTTCATGCCACGTCTGGCGCTGGCGGGTGGAATGGCGATGCTGCTGGCTTTCGGCGGGGTGTTCGCCCTGAAGCGCTCTGTCGGTGTTACCGTGTCTAGCCGGCAAGATTCCGCGCAGAGCGCCCGGATCGATGCGCAGCAGGGCAAAACTCCGCTGGCCCCTGCAGACATACAGGAACCCGGCAAAGGCGCTATGGAAATGGTGACGTATACGCCGGAAGACGATCCCAATAACAAACTCGCCGACAAAATGTTCCACGATCAGATGACCGAGATGGAGCGTGAGAAGGGGCTGCTGGGTCAGGACGATTGGCATCGTCTCATGGCGCAGGCCCGCGCGGCCGCCCGCAAAACCGACCAGCCCGCAATCACGGAGATGGGTGTCTCTCTGGCAGTTTCCGATATCGCCGCTGTCCGGTCGCACCTGCCGACCTGGGCCAAACAGGAAGGGGCCACACGCGTCGCAATCGGCAAGCCGGATCCTGCAGCCGCCGACAGCGCGATCCTGCCGCCCCTTCGGACCGAAAACTCTCCCACGAACATGATCGCCTTCTATGTGCCCGCGCAGCGCGGCCCGGCTTTCCTGGGCGCATTGAAGCAGCTGGGACAGATCTCGATGCTGCAGCTCGCGCCGAGACCGATGGTGTCCGGCGGCTTGAAATCCGCAGCCAGTGTCCAGTCTGGATTGAACGCCGACGGGCCGCGCCAGGCGGTTCCGGCCGCGCCCGGCATCGCCGATCCCAGCCCATTCACCGAGAATGCTGCCGCAGTGCACGATAAGCACACCAATGCGGCCCGCTATCTCGTCCTGACCGTCCTGCTCCAGACCGCCGCCCACAACTGATCTCCTGCACCTCTAAACAACAGAGTGAGGGAAGAGCTGCTTCCCTCACTCTGTTACTGTTTGCTTCCCCTCTCGCACGTCATGCTCCATACTAATCTTCTATAATCTCAAGGTTTCCGCCTAACTGAATGGGGCGCGAGGTTTCGGTTCCATGCGGCCATGTTCATCACAACGACTTCGAATTTGGAGGCCCACGGTGCCTGGAACGGCCCCGGAAGAAAACAGAGACGCTTCAGTTTGTCCTGCGCGGTCAGAAGCATCGCCGCATCGAGGAATGTCACACCCAGGAAGACAATATAGCGGATTTCATTGGTTGGAGCACGGTGCGCAAGCGCCAAATAGACGAGGGTATCTTTCAACTTGGGAGCCAATTCACGCGTATAGAGGGTACCCGATTTCATCTTTTTGCG
>JAYTGR010000917.1:0-8882 GCA_043733205.1 Chthonomonadaceae bacterium | reverse complement strand
GCCGGAGTGGCGTTCAAGGCGGCGGGAGCCGGGGGGGGAGGCGTCCCGCCGATGCCGGAGCTGGAAATACTGGCCGCTTTGCCTGCAAAGACAAATGGGACCGTATAGAGACCGAGCAGCAGCAGCGTGAGCAGCAGCATGTAGGGCAGTCCCGAGTGCAGTTTGCCGCGCCGCAGACCTTTCAGGGTCCAGCCCTTCGCCAGATAGTTCAGGTAGCTGCGCGCCTCGTAGGGCTGCACCTCGCCCGTGCCGAAGATCGGCATCAGAAACAGCAGCGCCACGCAGGTGAAGAGCAGGACGCCAATGGGCGGCTCGGCGGCGACCATGGTCGCACCACCGCCGCGATTGTACCAGCTGTATACCCACCAGCTGTCGAGGCTCAAAATCTGCACCCCGACTACGGCGGCTGCAAGCAGGCGCAGCAGCGCCGCTTTGCGCTCCGGAAACATCTCCAGCCGCACCATCGCGATGGCGCAGAGCAGCCACGCGCTGAGCGCGCAGAACACGGCGAACCCGATGCCATCGACTACGGTGACGCCCAGGAACCTGGGGCCGAACCAGGACTGGTAGACGGCGTTCACGCTGGTGCCGAACATGCCGCCCCCGCCGCCCATGCCCGCCCCGAGCCGCATCCCATAACCGATCAAGGCGAAGACAAAAAGCAGAAACAGACATCCGTAGGTCGCCATGACCGCCGTCGTCGTGGTTTTCAGCACCGAGGACCACATCAGCCCGACCGCTCCAATCAGGACGCTGCCCATCAGCATCTCCAGATAGGTGCTGACGACCATCTTGGGATCGATACTGCCGAGCATGAAACAGATCGAGATCAGCGGCAGTGACGAGACGATCAGCAGAGCGGTGAAAGAGACGGCGGAGAGCAGTTTGCCCGAGATGATGCTGTGGCGCGGAAGCCGCGTCAGGGTGAGCATGTCGAGCGTGCGCTGCTCCTTCTCGATCGTCAGCGCCCCGCTGGTGATGGCGGGCGTGATGAACAGCACGAGGAACATCTGCGCGACCAGCAGATAGACGAAGATCTCGGTGCCGAGGCGGGCAGCCTCGGAGGCGCCGCTGCCGGTGTTATGCACCTGATTCAGCCAGCCATAGTACTGGAACCAGAGCAGCACGGAGAGGAATCCCAAATAGCCGAACAGGATCCAATAAGCCCGCGCACCGCGCATGCGGACGCGCATCTCTTTCGTCAGCACCGGGTTGTCCGGCAGAAACCGTGCGATCAACGACATAGTTACGCCACCTGTCCCTTGGTCACGCGCAGGAAAACATCTTCCAGGTCCGTCTCCGGGGTATAGAAAGCCCGCACCTTGATCCCCGCTTCGACCAGGGTTGTGAGGATGCGATGCTCCTCATCCGGCTCTCCGATGTAGCTGACCTGCAGAACGGAGCCTTTCGAGGAGTAGTTCTCCCGCTGCAGCGTCTGCGTCCGCAGCTCTTCGGCGGAGGTCTCGTTCAGCTGACGGAGGCCGTTGGTCATCTTGACTTCGCGCACCAGATCGGTCATGCCCATCAGAATCGCTTCCGCCCGCTCCATCTCGCTCACGACGGCGATGGAGATATTCTGATGCCCGCGCACCTGCCGCGCGATGGTGTTCACATCCCCAGCGACGATCATCTCGCCGCGCTCGATGATGCCGACCTTGTTGCAGAACTCCTCCATCTCGGGCAGAATATGCGAGCTGACGATGATCGTCTTGCCCATCGACTGCAGCTCTTTCAGCAGTTCGCGGATCTCGATACGAGCCCGGGGGTCGAGGCCGGAGGCGGGCTCGTCCAGCAGCATCACCTTGGGATCGTGGACCAGAGTCTTCGCCAGGCAGAGGCGCTGCTTCATACCGCGCGACAGGGCCTCGACATAGGAGTCTTTCTTGACGGTCAGGTCGGTGAGGGCCAGGACATCGTCGATGATCTGCGGACGGCGATCTTTGGGAATGCGGTAGGCGGCGGCAAAGAAGTCGAGGTATTCCCAGACTTTGATGTCGTCGTAGACACCGAAGAAGTCGGGCATGTAGCCGACGATCGAGCGAATCTGTTCCGGGTGCTTGACCACGTCGATGCCGTTCACCATCGCCGACCCCGCTGTCGGGATCAGCAGGGTCGCCAGCATCTTGATGGTCGTGGTCTTACCGGCTCCGTTGGGGCCGATGAAGCCGAAAATATCGCCCTGCTCCAGCTCCAAAGTCAGGTCTTTGACCGCCGGCTCGGGCTTGTCCTTATACTCTTTGCGCAGGTGTTTGATCTCGATCATCGCCATAGCGGCCGCTCTCCTTCCCAACCCATACATTTCGTTTTCAAAGCCAAAACATCAGGATTCCATCGCGAATCGACGAAAACCGTAGATCATGCGCCATAGCATCAGCAGCGAAAGGACGATATAACTGAGCAGGCCAAAAATCAGATAGATCTTGCCGTTGGGGAAGCTGTTGGGATTCAGCGCCTGTCCCATGAGCATCACGGGATTGATCCACATCAGCGGGCAGTACTCGAACACATGCTCGTTCGTAAACAGCGTCGCCAGGATGAAGGTGATCAGCGTGGTCCCGATGATCAGTCCGCCGACCACGAAAGTGTAGGCGCCCATAATCGAATAGAGCGTACGTTTCAGATAGAACGACAGAAACATGCCTGCGGTCGCGAAGAAGCACATCGAGAGAAACAGGACCAGATAGGTCAGCGCGAACTGCCCCACCGAAACGGCGTCGGGCCCGCTGGCTCCCAGCACGACGGAGTGCATCCAGGAGAAGAGACTGAGCGGCAGAAACAGCACCAGCAGCAGGCAGAGCATGGCCAGCCGCGCGATCAGTTTGCCGAAAATGATCTCTCCTGGTGTCAGGTTGGTGTAGAGCAGCATGTCCCAGGTCTGCTGCTCCTTCTCCAGCGTAATGGCGTTGGCGGTGACTGCCGGCGTAATCAGGATGATCA
This sequence comes from Chthonomonadaceae bacterium, assembly GCA_043733205.1. GTDB lineage: Bacteria > Armatimonadota > Chthonomonadetes > Chthonomonadales > Chthonomonadaceae > JANXLO01. Next base: position 5,945 of record JAYTGR010000917.1, on the reverse strand, counting down.
GCGCGTACTGCAGCGCGATGATCATTCGCCAAGTTGTCGTGCCGGAGTCCGCGCTGGTGTCGCCCATCAGAAATCGGATCACAAAATAGTAGAACGTCCCTACGGAGAACAGGATTGCCAGGAGGATGCCGATTTGAACCTGCACTGTCTGCCGCAGGCGCAGGCGCATAAACAGCTCTTTGCGCAACACCGGGTTGTCGATCATCGGTAGATGCCCATTCTGTTGCCGTTCGGCCGCGGAGCGCCGGGCGTATCTTCCAGTATGTTATAGATCGGTTCCTGCTGGAAAGGGTTCATTGTTCGGCGTATTTCGGCGGTGGCATTGGCGGGAGCGGGCAGGTGTACCATCAGCAGGTTCGCTTCCAGCCCGGCGGCCTGTCTGCCATCGACCTGCACTTTGAGCAGAGGATCGCTGAACCAGCCGATCAGCGCATTGGTGGAGCGTCCGTAAGCCTGCACCGTTTCACCACCGTAGTTTCCATAGTTGCTGTTGTTCTGCGGAAAGAGGGCGGAAGTCAGGCCGTTGCGCAGGCGTGTCTGAGTGCGCTCCGGCGTCTCCTTCGTCGAGTCCTGACTGTCGGGGGTGACCGCCTGGTTCTGCCCCACGGTCGGCAGGGTCAGACCGGCGCCGAAATCTTTATAGCTCCATTTCAGGATCTGCTGTTTGGAATCGCCGGGCGCGAGACTGCCGATGCCGTTCGCCTGACCGCCGCTGACGAGCATGCAGTCCTGCAGGGTGTAGCGGGTCTTGTTGGTGACGGTGACCTGCACGTTCTGGCTGTCGACCATCTGCGTCTTCGCTTCGACTGTACCGCCCAGGTTCACGGCCACTGGCGTATCGAAACTCCGTTTGTCCCAGAGCCGCACTTCCGCGCCGCGCAGCATCGCCGTAGTGTCCAGATCTACCGTCAGGTCGCCGGTCAGGCCGGCCGCTCCTCCTGCCAGGACTTCTGCGGGAATCAGGGTGCGGAACGGGCTGTTGGGATCGGTGGTCGGAGCCATCGAGATGTCGTAACCGGCTCGGCGGGGAGAGTAGAGGGTCATCTGCCCGTAGCCCGCCACCTGATCGGAGCCAGCGATCGTCTCCAGCACGACCACACGATTGACCGTCAGGTCACCACCCTTGATCGAAACGGCGATGAGGTAGGAGATGACGGTGAAGCCGAGGATGAGCAGAGGCGAGGTAAACCAGGCCAGTTCGCGCTTGTCCAGCTTCTTCAGAATGAAGTAGCTGACCGGCACGAGCAGGATCAGATAGGCGGCCAGGAAGATCGTGACGACCAGCATGGGCGGGGCATTGGTGGCCTGTTTGCCTGCCATCGCATCTGCCAGCGGCTGCATACCGGTCTGAGCGTCCTGGGCATTGATCGCCAGGGTTCGGCGCGGCGAGATCCGTGTGGGGTTGCATCGCAGCAGGTCGCGCCAGAGAGAGGGGGCCGCTTTCCAGGAGCGCACGTTCGGGTCCAGGTAGTCGAAGGTGGTGAGAACGACCGTTCCATTGCCGTAGGGCCGGGAGTAGATCAGATCGCCGAGCAGCGCCTGCGTGCCGGGTTTCAGCGTGCCTGTGACCAGGCCGATCGGCGACGGCAGAGGCAGCGGTTCCCGGTAGCGCTGTGCCAGCAGGCCCAGCTCGCGTGCGGGCCGCACCGCAATCCGGTCCAGCGGCAGCATCTCGGCATAGAAGCCGGATTTGAGCCGCGAGAGGTCGCTGCCTCCGGACAGAATAAGCGTGCCGCCGTTCCGGACATAGCCCTTGAGCGCTTCGGTCTGATCCTCCGTCAGGTTGTCGAGCGGCATATCTGCCAGCGCGACCGCATCCACCATGTCGTATCCTTGTGCTGAGGCGGGCAGCGCGGTCGGCAGCGTGTACATGAGGGTGGACGTGGCGAAGGAGTTGATTTTATCGTACTCGCTGATCTCAGCGGAACCGATGCTGTTGACGCCGTTGCGGCTGATGAGGTTGGCGGGGTTGAAGTAGCTGTGAAACAGGCCCAGCCGCTTCTTGACAAGGAAGTTCATGCCGCTGCCGTCTTTAGTAAGGGCGAGAACGTTGAAGCTCTCGTCCTGCACCCCGAGCGGCAGGGAGACGCGCTTCTCGGCGACTTTGCGCCCATCGACCAGCAGCTGCACCTGAATGCTGAGGCCGGTGCTGCCGCCCCACTGAGTGGGCGACCGCAGCTGGACGGTGAAGTTGGCGACGTCGTTCAGCGTTCCTTCGTGCAGCGAGATGCGTTTGGTGTAGTTCGTCGTCCGTTCGCCCTGTCGGATCAGCAGCTGGAGCTGACCGGTCCCGCGCATGCCCTGTCCGCCGATATAGACGGTGATGGGGGTCCAGGAATCGGGGCGATAACGGGAACCGGAGACGGCGTTCTGTCCGAACCCAACGAGTGTGTCCAGGGTGATGTCGGCGTGCGCGGTGCGAACGGTTCCGCAGAGACAGAGCAGCGCAAAAAGGCTGGTCAGCAGGCCAAAAGGGGCGGCGGGGTGCCGGAGCGCGGGAGCGTCCTGTCTCATGGGTCGGGTGAACCTCCGGGGCAAGCGGATCAGGCAAACGAGTAGCGTCAATACGCACTACGGAGCGTGGGACCGACGGTTTCATCGGTCCACGCTCCACATTGGGCTAATTTGCGTTCAAACTCAGCGGGTGGCCGCTTCCATAGCCTCGTCGCTCATCTCGAAATTGGCATGGACGTTCTGCACATCGTCGTCCTCTTCGAGGCGCTCGATCAGATTCAGGAGCAGCTCGGCGTCTTTGCCGTCTACATGGACGCTGTCAGTCGGCTCCATCGTGAAATCGGCGCTGATGAACTTCAGTTTCGCCTCTTCGAGCGCCTGCCGCACAGCCGCGAAATCTTCGGGCTGCGTCACGACTTCATAGTTCTCGTCGTCGGTACGAACATCCTCTGCACCTGCCTCCAGCGCGATGCCGAAGAGCGTGTCTTCGTCCACGCCGCTCTTCGCGATGGTGATGAGGCCGATAGGCCGGAAGCGATAGCCGACCGAGCCGGTCTCTCCCAGCCGCCCGCCGTTGCGCGCGAACAGGTTGCGAATGACCGCCACGGTGCGGTTCTTGTTGTCGGTCGCGACCTCCACGATGACGGCGACACCGGCGGGGCCGTACCCCTCGTAGATCAGCTCTTCGAAAGCCGCGCCTTCGATCTCGCCCGTGCCCCGCTGGATGCTGCGCTTGATATTGTCCGCAGGCATCGAGTACTGACGCGCCTTCTGAATGGAGAGACGCAGGCGCAGGTTGTTGTCGGGGTTGCCCCCGCCATTCTTCGCCGCCATGATGATCTCTTTGGCCAGTTTGGTGAACAGGTTGCCGCGCTTCGCGTCTTGCACGCCTTTGCGCAGACGGATATTATGCCATTTTGAATGTCCGGACATCGGTGACCCTCGCTGTTTTGGAAGTTCCCAAATTATAACACACCGCCGCCCGCCCGTCAAACACGCCCCTGCCACACTCCGAGGGATGCGCGTATGACACGCTGTCTTGGAATGCCTGCCTCACGCGATCGAGGGATGTTATCCCTCGCTGCGCACTTGTAAGGAAGCCCGTCCGGCACTCCAAATTGAAGAAGCGGAAGAGACCCCGGCGATACGCTGCTCGCCAAATGCAAGGCCCGTCCCAGAAGCAGCCGACCTGCGACCGGTTGGAGTATACTCTCATCGGACAGGCAAGAAGAAGCCTTGAGACGCGGGGCAGTCTTCCGAGATGCCGATGCGCGACCGATATTTCGGCAGGATAACGAGTAGAACGAAACCGGCATGACTCCTCTGATGCGCTCTGCCGAATTCGGACACACGGAGACAGTCAAAGTTCTGCTGGCGCGTGGTGCCAAGATCAATGCGTCGGATATAGTGGCAAGACGATCATACATTGGTCGTTCGATTTCAATTTCACCATCCACCCAATCCTTTACCCCGTATTCACTGGCATGACGTCAATGTCATCTTTGAACAAGATACCTCGGCGGCTGGGCCTTTAGGAGGCCACCAATCTTATGGGAGGTGCGCGAATGAAACGGCTTTGCAATCTGGACCTCTGTCGAATCTACAGGGCCGGCGCATCTAAATCCCCTTCGGTGAGCATCGACACGTGATCTGGATCGCTGGATCCGCCCACGAATCGCAAGGATCCGGCCCAAATGCCGAGATGGAAGGATCTCCCTCGCTGTCGATGGAATGAATTCCTTCGCTAGGGTCGATGGAATGAATTCCTTCGCTAGGGTCGCTGCGCGCCCGAGTGACCGCCTTCGCGGGCACAATGCCCTTGTGTTCCGAAGGCGGGGTGGCCCTGATCCTCATGTCGGTTCGTCCGAAGGACTATCCGCCGAAGGCGCGTAGCGAGGGGTGATAACCCCTTGACGGAAGGGTGATAACCTTGGTGGAAGGGCGGATCGCCGCCCTGGAAAATCTCGTTTTCCTGCGCGAGGTGATAACCCCTTGACGGAAGGGCGGATCCGGTGAGGCATGTCATGTCGATGTTCGCTGAATGGGATTTAGATGCGCGAGCCCTGCTTTTTCTGGAGCGAACTTGATTCCTGGTTCATCCGTAGAGTAAAATCAGGGCGGGCGACGGGCTTCATCTCTGAGTTAGGGGCCGTTGGCCAAGTGACCGCATATACCAGGAAGCCCTTCAGGGATTTCAAATCCTGAAGAGGAAGAGACTCCCAATGGATCGCTTCCGCGCAAAGCATTTCGCGGGCACCTTGCCTGTTCATCATTATGTTATATGGAAACGGCTTCCCGATGAGCCGTTGAGGGGATTTATTTGTCAGTATCACTTTTTTTTCAGGCCGGGAATCGGCGTCGTTCTGCAGTGTCCTTCGGATGGAAGGCGCTGTTTGCTGGGATCTGCTGTTTTTGCCTGGGGCTTCCTGTCTCTGCGCAGAGTGTCTATGGTCCCGTCCCTCCGCCTCCGGTGTCTGTGCCGCTGCCAGCGCTCCGTGTGACGCTGTCGCGGCCCAGTTATCGTATTACGATCGATCCGAAAACCGGTGCGCCGCAGATGCCGAAAGATGTTTTTGCGGCGGCGACAGCGCTGAACTGGCCGGGCGCCGTTCCGCCGCCCACGCAGTTCGTGTGGCATGCCTATCTGCGCTGGGACTATAAGCCTTTCCCGACCTGCCATAGAATCGAGAAGCAGACCTTTACGCAGCCGAGTCCTCTCAAACTCGACCTGGAAGGCGATGTCCGCGGCGGTACGCTGACCGTCTATGCCAAAGCTCTGCTGGACGGGAAAGAGGTGCTTGGCAGGGCGCAGGCGGAGGTGCTTGCGGACAATCCTTCACGCAGTATGGTGCTCCACGCTTTTCCGCCGAACCGCACCGGACTGATCGCCTCTAAAATCGGAATGGCGGAGAGCGGGCTGCATCAGTTTACCGAGGCGAAAGGGATCGACTTCGGCGGCCACCCCTGCGTCTCCCCAAGCCAGGATATTGGACTGATGCAGCTGAATGCGCCCTCGGGCAGCATCTCCAGCCCGGACGAAGTCTGGGACTGGCGGGCCAACCTGCGCCGCGGACTGGCGATGCTGGCCGGAAAGCGGCAGACCACGCTGGCCTCCCGATCGGCGTCTGGAACGCTCCGCACCCTGAAAGCGCCCTATACGTTCGAAGGCAAAGCGAATCTGGCGGCCGTGAATATGTGCCGCGTCGTCTGCGGTCTGAACTGGCTGCCGCTGCCGGAAGCGCCGCCGATCTCCGATGCGCCTGGTTCCGGTGTGCTGCCGGGCGAACTCGATCCCGACCATCTCAGCCTGACGCAGCGCGAACGGGAGGCGATTCGGCGTTATAATGGCGGCAGCGAATACGCCTGCGATCTGTGCATGGACGAGAACTGCCTGAATGTGCGCGTGCTGGGCTGGACACCGGACCCGACGCGCGGCGGTGTCGATCCCAGGCGCGGTGACCTCGCTTATGTCGATCATGTCCTGCTGGCGC
>JAYTGR010000916.1:0-3287 GCA_043733205.1 Chthonomonadaceae bacterium | reverse complement strand
GATAGCCGATGTGATAGGTCTTGCCTTTGTACTCGATCGCCCAGCCCGGATGATCTGCTTTATGGATACGGTCCAGGAGTTTTTCGTCCACCAGACGGCCATGTACGCGCCCCGGTGTGTTGGAGTGGTGCAGGATAATTCCGGGCGGGTCCGGCAGAGTCGCTACGGCAGTTGGCGGCTCGGTCGGGCGGGACTTCAGAGCGGGATGCGGGCGGCTGACGCGGCAGACCCCGAAAAGGACGGCCATCGCCAGCCCGAGCAGCAGCAGCAGGCGCTGCCGAAACTGCAGGAGTGTCAGCGGCCTGCGCTTCGTTTTACGACCCGGTGTGCCCATCTCCCTTTTCGTCTCTCTTTCTTGCCAAAACGCCGGTAAAGGCCGCGTTTTTGTCCCAACAGGCTGTTTTGCACGCTATTTCGAGCCGGAAGACACCCAAAAGACCGGTTTCTGTCATCCACACACCCTCTGCCACGCTATTTCTGCCCCCTCCATCTCAGCCTCTGTCTGCCTGCGGACTCTGTTCTATTCTAACCCCTGTTGAGACGGCTGTCAAGGGAAATTTTTCAGCCGTTCTGTGGCTCGGATTTACCGTCTGTCTGCGCAAATATTGTCCTTAATTCGGGAAATATTGTCTGAACCTATTGCATTTCTGTCCGTCAAACTGTATAATCGTACCGCTAATCGCATCTTTCAAAGGAGACGGAGAACTATGGCGGATCAGGCCGATACGCGGCGTATGCGACTCATGGATTTGCTGGCTGCAAGCGAGGAGCCTCAGGAACTGGAGCATCTTGCCGCGACCCTGCGCTGCGACGTGCGCACCATTCGCCGTGACCTCGATCAGCTGCAGCGTGTGCTGGATCGCGTACATGGCCTGGAGGTGCGGCGGGGCAAAGTCCTGGTGGCGCGCGCCGGTTACAGCCCCGGCTATTTCACCGACCAGCTCGGGCGCAATGCCGCCGCGAAGGAAGCCATCGCCCGCGCCGTCGTCGCCAGTCTGGACGACGATCTGGCAGTAGCTCTGACGGCCGGAAGCACCCCCTACGCCGTGGCCCGCGAGATGCGCCGCGTGACGGTCGAGGGCGGCCCGCCCCACAACCTGATCGTCTTCACCAACAGCGTTCCTTCGCTGCTCGAACTGGTCGCTGCCGGCGTTTCCACCGGGGTTCTGGGCGAAATCTACGCGCCGGAAGACTGCGCTTTCCACACGCCGGAGTTCCACAGCGCATTCCAGCCCAGCATGGCGATCGTCGGCGCCAGCGGCGTGCTGTTCGGTGCGCAGACCACCCAGCACGGGCTCGATCTCTTCTCCCATCGCGCCGAAGAGGCCGCGTTCCTCAAACAGCTGCTCTCCGGCGTTCCGGAGATCATCATCGCCGCCGACAGCACCAAACTGGGCCGCCGGCATCCGTGGAGTTTTGGCGGACCTATTCTGGCGGGGAAAAGCGTCACGCTCGTCACCGATGTCCTGACAGACCTCCAGCGCGAGGAACTGACGCAGCTTACCGAGCGTCTTGCCCTCAGCGGCACCCGTTTCCGTTTCGAAGCAGCCTGCGATTTCGATCCCGGCGCTCGTGCCTCCGCTCTCCCCGACACGGGAGAAGCTGAATAACCCGCCTTGACCATGAGGAAAACCAATCCCGGTCCGGCGCCTCCGCCTCGATAGAGCCGAAGGCCCGGCAGGGTTTCTATAGTGAGGAGTAACAGCCATGTGTGGTATCACCGGATATGTCGGCGGGCGTCCCGCCGTCGAAACCGCTCTCAACAATCTGAAACGTCTCGAATATCGAGGCTACGACTCGGCAGGTGTCGCCTACCCGGACTGCACCGGAATCTCCATCGTGCGGGCCGCTGGTAAGATCGCCAACCTGGAACGCGCGCTGACCGGGACACCGCACTCAGCCCATGTCGCGATCGCGCACACCCGCTGGGCCACGCACGGCCGCCCGAATGAGGCCAACGCCCATCCGCACCGGGACTGCACTGGACAGCTGGCGGTCGTACATAACGGTATCATCGAAAACTATGCCGAACTGCGTCGTGAACTGCTCGCCGTTGGCCACCTCTTTACCTCTGAAACCGACACTGAGGTGCTCGCACATCTGATAGAGGATCATCTGCCCATCCGTTCCGACGGCATGGCCGGCCCCATGGATGCCGAGAGCTTTGCGGCCGCCGTGCGCGCCGCGCTCCACCGGGTCACCGGCTCCTACGCCATCGCGGTCATCTCGCAGGCGGTGCCGGACGCCATTTTTGTCGCCCGCAAGGATTCGCCGCTTATCATCGGCCTTGGGGAAGGGGAGAACTTCCTCGCCTCCGATATTCCTGCTGTGATGCGCTATACGCGCTGCGTCCTGCTGCTGGAAGACGGCGATTTCGCCACGCTCTCCGCAGACCGCGTGGTCGTCACCGATCTGGAGGGCGCGCCCGTCGCACGGGAGACGCTGGAAGTGACCTGGGACGATGCCGCCGCCGAGAAGAACGGCTACCCGCATTTCATGCTCAAAGAGATCAACGAGGAGCCGAGGACGATTCGTGACACACTGCGCGGCCGCCTGGGCGCGAACGATACCGTGACTCTGCCGAATATTCCGTTCACTGCTGCGGACTGGACGCGGTTTCGGCGTATCTCCATCGTCGGCTGCGGCACAGCCTATCATGCAGGGGTCGTGGGCAAACGGCTGTTCGAGCAGATCCTGCGCCGTCCGGTCGAGGTGACGGTCGCCAGCGAGTTCCGCTACAGCGATCCGCTGGTTGGGGAGGATACGCTGGTCCTTCTGATCTCGCAGTCCGGCGAGACGGCGGACACGCTGGCTGCCATGCGCGAAGCGAAAGCGAAGGGCGCGACGACCCTGGCGATCGTCAACGTCGTCGGCAGCTCGCTCGCCCGCGATGCCGATGCCGCGCTGCTCACCCAGGCCGGCCCCGAGATCGGCGTCGCCTCCACCAAAGCCTATCTGGCTCAGCTGACCGCGCTGGCTCTGCTCTGCCTGTTTCTGGCCCAGCTGCAGGACGACAGGACGCCCGTGCGCGCCACTCCGGAAGGAAATGGCGAAGGCGAGGCGCCTGCAGCGCCCTCCCTCTCCGACTTTGCGGCGGCGCTGCGCGAGCTGCCTGCCCTGATCGAAGAGTGCCTGCGGCGCGAGCCGCAGATCGCAGCCCTCGCCGAATCGCTGGCCAGCCACAGCAGCTTCTTCTACCTCGGGCGCGGCTACGACTTCGCCGCCGCGCTGGAAGCGGCGCTCAAGCTCAAAGAGATCTCCTACCTGCATGCCGAAGCCTATCCGGC
>JAYTGR010000915.1:0-3288 GCA_043733205.1 Chthonomonadaceae bacterium | reverse complement strand
TAAACAGCAGGGCGGCGATAGCCCCGGTTGGGGAGAGGGTGCCGTCCTCATCGCTGCCGGGTGCACTGTAAGCCCGGTAGCCGTCGGGGGCATCGCTGGCATTAAGGCCCCACAAGTCAGGGCCGTAGCTCTTGCGGCCGGCGCTCTTATCGATACAGAACTGCCGATTGATCTTCACCGCATTGGTGGAGCTGACCCAGTAGTCCCAGCCGCTGCTGTCTCGCTGGTCTCTGAAATTGAAGTAGAGGTGCGACATCTCGTGCAGGAAGATCGGGCCTCCTGCGAGAGCCGTGAGCCCCCCATACTCGATTTTATTGCGCTCCCAGGCGTTCCAGCTGTCGGCAGGCAGCGGGTCACGGTGGGAACTCATACCCAGCAGGTAAAGCTGCATCAGCTCGTCGTAGCGGTCCCAGTTGCTCGCGATAAAGCCGTCTTCCGGATGCCAGCCCATCGAGACCACCCTCTTCTGCGGACTGTCTCCTCCATTGGATCGCATCCAGGTCCAGTCCAGCCTTTCGCTGAGGTCGTCGGCGAGCCGAGACACCTCCGTACGCGGCCAGAACTGCCCTGCCATCAGGGCGCCCTCGATCAGCAGAGTCGTGTCGATGGAGGAGATCTCGCACTTCCACACGCGCTCCCCGGTGTGCTGATCGATGAAATGGTAGTACCAGCCGTGAACCTGCGGCAGTCTGTCATGAACGAAGCGCAGCGTGACCAGAGCGCGGGCGTACGCCGCCCTGCGGTCGGTCCAGTGGTGGGTGACGGCGACAGGCAGACTCGCCAGCGCATAGCCGGTGCTGGCGATACTTGCGACGGTATAGGTGTCGGAACCCGTGTTATCGGCTCGATCTTTGGTAAGGCCCGTGTGCGGATCGCTCTCGTCCCAGAAGAATCGGCAGGCACGCCGCTGCACTTCCGTCAGCAGCTGTGCGTCCGTTAACTCCGCCTGCCGAGGTGCTGCCTGTACCGGCCGTGCGCCGGCAAAGACGGACATGACGAGAAGCGCCACGAGAACAATCCGATTACGAAATTTGCCCAATGCTATCAGCCCTCCTTACTTTGGCGACTAGGTGATCGTGAATGTCGCAGGAGGGGACATGGACTGAACGGCGCCATCGTCTGGACGATCGGATACAGCATATCGTAAGCCCGTTACCCTGCTATTACAAAAACGCCCTGAGAAGAACGAGGTTCTGCCGCAGGACACGGTGGGACGACCGGCGTCCAAAGCAGGAGAGGACGCCGCAGCTTTCATAGGGGTTGAAGCGCGAGGGAAACGGCAGCTGCGAGGGAAAGGCTTCGGCCTCTCTCCAGGGCATCGAGGAAGCGCGGATCGGCGGCCACAGGGAGAAACGCGGCGTCGAACAGTTCCTGCTCCCGAGGCGGCGCAGCGGCCTGGATCGCCTGCCGGAGAGAATGCGCCGCACCCTTGAGGGCGCCTGCGCGTTCAGGAAGGCCGGTAAGAACGGCATGGACGGCCAGACCCTCCAGGGCGTACGCCTGGCCGAAACGGCTGCCCACCGCCGTATGCAGCTGCAGACTCTCTGTAAAACAGCGATAGGCGGCAGGAAAGTCCTGCAGTGACAGTAAGTTGCTTCCAAGGTTCACCAGACTGATGGCAACGGCGTACCGATCTTCCAGTTCCCGTGCGGCGGCAAGCGCCTCCGTCTGTCCCTGGACAGCGGCCATATAGTCCTCCTGGTGATTCGCCAGCGCGGCCAGGTTATTCAGTGTGGACCAGACAGCGCGCAGATCGCCGATCTGTCTGCGCACGGCGAGTGCTTCCTGAAGGTCTGCCTGTGCCGCATCGAATTCGCCCATTTGGCTCCGAAGCGAGCCGATGTTGTTGAGGAAAGTGGCGATGCGCCACGGTATTCCCAGCTCTCGGACGATGGCCAGTCCCTCTTCATAGCAGCGCAAGGACTCCCCCATATTGCCGACTTCGCTTAAGTAACTGCCTCTGTTGCTCAGCGCTGCGGCGACCCCCTCGATATGACCTATCTGCCGCCAATGCAGGAGCGCCAGTTCAGCGTGCGCCAGCGCTGCCGGATAGTCGCTTTCAGCGCTCGCCAGTATTGCCGCCATCACATGGGACCGTGCCAGCACTTTCGAATGCATGTCCGCTCCGGCCTTCTCCAGAAGCCGTTCCGCAAACTGGCGTCCCTCCCGCAGGGTGCCGCGCATATGCCAGAACTTCCATAGGGCCGACATTAATCGCAGTCCGATTTCGACCGGAGAAGGCGACCCTTCTGCCTCCTCCGATTCGACGCACCAAGTCAGGGCCGCCGTCAGGTTGGCACGCTCGTCCTCCAGACGGTTCAGCAGGTCGCGCAGCTCCGGGCCGTTCATGCGGGTTTCAATCGCTTCGCCGAAGCGCATCAGATAGGAGGCGTGTCTGCAGTGCATCCTTTCCTGTTCCTGGGGCGGCAGCTGCTCCCAGGCGAACTCGCGCAGGGTCTCCAGCATGTAAAAACGCATCGTGCCGCTGCGCTCTTCCGCGATCAGCAGCGATTCGGACAGCAGCCGCTCCAGCAAATCGAACGCACTCCATCGGCAGGTTTCCAGGATCTCGCTTCCCGGATCTTCCGGCTGTTCCAGCGACAGGCATACCTGTGCCGCCCCTTCCGCATCCCATCCGCCCTGAAAGACCGCCAGCCGCGCAAAGAAACGGCGTGCTTCCGGCGACAGCATCTGCACACTCCAGGCGATGGTCGTGCGCAGAGAGCGATGCCGGGCGTCTTTATCGGCACGGGGATTGACAAGCAGTTCGAGGCGCGGCACCAGACGCGCACTCATCTGCGCGGGAGTCAAAGTGCGGACACGCGCCGCCGCAAGTTCGAGGGCCAGCGGAATGCCTTCCAGATAGCGGCACAGAGCCGCGACTGCGTCTGCGCTGCGTGGGGTGAGCTGAAAGTCGGGCCGCACCGCCTGCGCCCGGTCGAGAAACAGCCGAACGCAGGCGAAGGCGGACAGCGCTTCTGCGGAGGTCTCTTCGGAGGGAGTGGGCAGAGGAGCCAGTGGATACTCCTGCTCCCCGCCGATCCCCAGCGCCCGGCGGGAGGTGACCGCCAGAGTCAGAGGCGGCGCGGTTTCCAGCAGGGTCTGCACCAGCGCCGCGCCCTGCTCGGCGAGATGCTCGAAGTTGTCCAGAATCAGCAGCGCAGGCGCGGCCGACAGCGCCTCGATGACCTGATCCAGAGGCGCAGCGCCAGCGCGCGCAGGCAGGCGCAGGCTCTGCCGCAGGGCTTCCGGCAGCTGACCGACATCCAGCAGACTGCCCAGGTAGAC
>JAYTGR010000914.1:0-3292 GCA_043733205.1 Chthonomonadaceae bacterium | reverse complement strand
GCGCTGGCCTGCTCTCCGCACCTCTGCGCGACCGTTTCGGTATCCTGCACGGCTTCGAACTCTACAGTGTCGAAGAGCTGGATACGATCGTGCGTCGGTCTGCCGATATTTTGGGAGTGCCCATCGCACCAGAAGGTTCGCTGGAGATCGCGCTCCGCAGCCGTGGCACGCCGCGCATCGCCAACCGGATGCTGAAACGTGTGCGCGACTACGCTCAGGTGCGGGCGGACGGTAAAATCACTCGGGAGACTGCGGATGCGGCGCTCAAGATGCATGAGGTCGATGCACTGGGTCTGGATGATCTCGACCGGCGGTTCCTGCGTGCAATCATCGAGAAGTTCGAGGGGGGACCCGTCGGCCTGGAGACCCTGGCTGCGATGCTCGGGCAGGAAAAGGACACGCTCGAAGATGTCGTGGAACCCTATCTCATGCAGCTCGGCTTTTTGAACCGCACCAATCGCGGGCGACTCGCGACTCGTTCTGCCTACGAGCATCTTGGCGTTGGATTTCTGTTTCGAGAGCGTTCTGAAAACAGGCAGATGCTCCCAGGCAGTCTCTTCGAAACGACTCAGGACGACGATCCACAGCTGTGTTAGACTGCGCTGCAGCCTGAAGCGGAAGCATCTGCCCACCATCTCCTAAAGAATAACCTTCTGTTAGTCTTCCTGTTACCTGTGTGTAACCCAATGCGGTTACACTGGGATCAGCAGACACAAGCCCCGACGGATTCGCTCCGGAACGTGTCACGTTCTGGAGCGAATCGTTTGTCGGCATCTCTTTTCATTCATACCGCTGTGCTGCGTTATCACTTCTGCCGTTCTTTCGGCCTGTCTGCTCCGTCTCACCCGACTGTGCAGCCAAGTCAAGAGGAAAGGCGGCTCTGACTCATGGATTCCCACGAAGGAAAGGAGGCGACCACTATGCCTCGTTCTCTGCAGGCAGTACGCAGTATGGGCGGTGTGCTGCTGCTCACCCTCGGAGCGCTCGGAGCTGCCGACGCTCAGGTTATCGTCACACCGACGGTGACGTTCGCATCAGGCCTATTCCACTACGCCTACAGTATCAGCAACCCGACGACCAGCGACCTCTTCGATGTCGACATTAGTGTGCCAACGGATGCGTCTGCTGGGACTACGGTCGTGCAAAATCTGACAGCTCCGCTCGGATTCATCGCCACAAACGACTCCGTCTCCGGATTGGTGTCGTTTCTGGAGGACACAAGCACCTTCGGCGCGAGTCCGAAAAGCGGATTCGCGTTCGACAGCCCGCTGCGGCCGGGGGGAGCGAACTTCTACGCCAACTTGGCGCCGCCAGGGTCCAACCAGATCAACACGCAGGGTGGACGCACGCAGGCTCCCACTACGCCCGAACCCGGCAGTTTGGCCGTATTCGGCGCGCTGACCGCATCAGGCGTCTTCGCTGTACGCCACAAGTCTCGTCGCAAATAGGTCTGTATTCCCAACAGAGGAGAATTTACTCATGATTGCACCCATGCGGAAGTGGCTTCACAAGTCGCTTCTGTTCGCGTTTGCCGCTGCTGCCGGCCTCGCCGCCGTTTCAGGAACAGCACGCGCCTCCAGCCACAGCGATGCGCCCCTGATCAAACTCGACCCCCAGGCCAACCTGACCGACGTCTACGCGTTCATTCGTATGCAGAACGGCGTGAAGGTTCTGGTCGTCGAAGTCAGTGTACGGCCCTTCAGTGAGCCAGGCGACGGCGTCTCCTACGAAGCTTTTTCCGACGACGCTCTCTACAGCATTCATATTGCGGATCCCAATACTGGGGCGAACCTCATTCAGTACGATTTCCGGTTCTCTCCTGTCTCCACCACTGGAAACTACAAGAACCTCAACACGATCCTGCGCTACGGACGCGGTGCAGATCTGAACGGCAGGCCGGACGCCGGTGCCATTGTCACCGTAGGCGATGCGCACCAGAACTTCGTGCAGACCTACACCCTTACTAAGTCTGTGAACGGCGGCGGCCCCGTGCTGCTCAATGGCAATCTGACGCTGATGTGTCCCCCTGCCAACTCCGGTGCGCGCATCACACCTTCCTATAATGACGCCAACGGACGGGCAGTTTCTGGGGCGGCTTCCCGTGCGGCGCTGGATAACTACACCAAACAGACGGTCTATGACCTGGCAAGCGGAGAGTCCGTGTTCGCCGGATCCCGTGAAGACGGCTTCTATGCGGATACACCCGGTATCTTCGACCTGCTCGACCCGCGTATTCTGGCCAATACCAAAAACAAGGGTTTTGGGCAGGACGGCACGGGAGTAGACGGCTTCAAAGGCTTCAACGTGCTGCACTATGCGCTGGTAATTCCGGTCAGTTCCCTGCCATCGGTCGCCTACACCGGCGTCTTCGACAGCGCCACCGGCCTCACGGGCCCTGCCAGCGGAGTCGGCGTCTATGCCTCTGTTGCCCGACAGCGTATCACGCTGCGCAGCGCCAGCGGACAGAATGCCAGCAGCGGTCCCTGGATCCAGGTCAACCGTGAAGGCAATCCGCTCTTCAATGAAGTCCTGGTCGCCCTCAAGGACAAAGACAACTACAACCGTGACTCTCCCACCAGCGATGCCACAAAATACAAGACCTACGCGCTCAACCCCGAGGTCGCCGCGCTCATCAACGTCGCCGTGTTCGGGGATCCGACGGGAGCCACACCGCTCGCTACGTCCGGACGAACGGACCTGGCCGCCGTCTATATTCCGGACGTTATTCGTGTGGATACCACGACCGGCGCCACCAAAGTCTCTGGGGATGCCGGCTTCAGCCGCCTGAGCTTTATCGGCGGCGATACGATCGCGAACGGTTCCGGGGTGCAGATCCCTGCCGGGTGGCCCAACGGAAGACGCTTCGGCGACGATGTCGTCGATATCGCGCTGACGGCCGTTGCCAGCGGGCCAAACTACAGTGCGATCACCCTGGTCGGCGACAACGTGGACCACAACGATCAGGTCTACAACATGACGTTCCCGTATGCGGCGACCCCACATTCCGGTACGCGCAACAGCAAGGACTCCGGCGTCAACGTCGGCTTCTAATGGACAGACCAGTCTGAACCGCGCAGGGAAGGAAGCACGCCGCCGGATACGGATGGCTGCCTTTCCTGCGCTGACCTCCTTTCTTACGAGAGTAAAATATGAAACGATTTCTGGTTCCGTCAAAAATTGGGCTCGTCTGTCTGGCGCTCTGTGTGACGATGGCAGGCGCCTGGGCGCTCCGGCACAAGGCCGCACCACCCCGCCCTGCGACGCCCAGCGCCGCTTCCGATGCACTGGCCTC
>JAYTGR010000913.1:0-1011 GCA_043733205.1 Chthonomonadaceae bacterium | reverse complement strand
CAGGGGGCCTGCTCGGAACCAATCTCGGTCTGCTCAAGATTTGCTTTGCCCTGCTCTCCAGACGCTTCCTTCCCAGCCGAGGAACGCTCTTTCCCGCGCTCGCAGACACCGGGCTTTCCGAAGCGGCCGCCCGGCGCAGTGGCGTGGCACTGAGGACTGGCCAATGGAATCTGGCGCAACTCCTCGCCGCCTGGAGAAAATGTTTCCAGACGGAGGGGCACTTCCGTCGGCATGCTTACGAAGGATACCATCCCGTCGCCGTCGATCTCGTCGGCTTCTTCGGCTCCCATCTGCAGGGGCCGGTGGGCAGGCATTACACCTCTCAGGCAGGCAAAGCTCTGCCTGCCATGGTCTTCGGCATGGCCGCCGACATCGGCTCCGTCGGAAAGACCCGTCTGCCCCTCCTGCGCCGTCTGCTGCGACAGCAAGCAGACGAAACCGAACCGGCGCTGCAGGCCCGTCTGCTCAAAAAGACTGCACGTACGCTCCACAAAAACGAAATGCTGGTCACCGATGCGGGTTTCTCCCTGGCAGATCTTCTCGACAACACCCCGACCGCCTTTGTCACGCGCCTGGATCAGAATGTCACTGCCCGCCGAAACAGGCTGCCGGAGTATAAAGGACGCGGAGCCCGGCCCAAGTTCGGAGAGATCGTGCGTCCGCTTGCGCGTACCTATGTTGGCAGGAAGCTGGCAGCCACCGCTCCCGACGCCACAGCACGGTGGAAGGCAGGGAAGCATCGGGTGAAGGCATGGATCTTCGAGGATCTGGTGCTCTCCACCGCTCGACCGGGCAGCCCGTCGTTCCGGATCGTGGTGATCAACGACCCACGCTACACCAAGCCGCTCCTCGTGGCGACCAATCGCAAACTGACGGCATTTGCCTTGTGGTGTCTTTACCGAGACCGGTGGCCGGTGGAGCAGATGCCTCTTTGTGCCAAGCAGATGCTCGGCTGTGAGCGCGCATTCGTGTTCGGAGACGAAAGCCGGTGGCGTCTGCCGGAGCTTGCGA
>JAYTGR010000912.1:0-3303 GCA_043733205.1 Chthonomonadaceae bacterium | reverse complement strand
GTGCCAGATTGCGCTCCAAATCCGATTCGACGGTTCGGTGCAGGGCGAAGGCGAGCGCATGGGGCAGATGGCTGATGAGGGCGACGAGACGGTCGTGGGTCGCGGAGTCGAGGAGGAGAGGCCGGGCGTCGAGGGCCGTCACCAGTGCGAGCAGACGCGCCAGAAAAGGCTCGGACAGCGAACTCGCGGGTTTAGCGGGCACGATGGCCCAGGCGGCGTCCGCGAACAGATCGGCGCGTGCGGCCCCTGCCCCACTCTGTTCCGAGCCTGCCATCGGGTGCCCGCCCACGAAACGATCTCCGAAGAGGCGGGCTCCAGCGACGACGATTTCGGTCTTTACACTGCCCAGATCGGAGAGCAGTGCAGTCGGAAGCACGTGCGGACCGATACGCTCCAAAATTGAAGGGGCTGCACCGACGGGAACTGCCAGGAAGATCGCATCGGCCGCCTGCACGGCGAGGTTCAGGTCGGGCTCGACTGTGTCGATTGCGCCGAGCTGCAGCGCCAGCGTCATGGCTTCCGCATTGTGGTCCCAGCCTACGACGGTCTGCGCAAGGCCGCGTGCGCGCAAGGCCATGCCAAGGGAGCCGCCCATCAGGCCGATACCCAGAATTGCGACGCGGCGGAAGCTGGGGAAAACCGGAGAAAGCTCTGCCCCTCCTTCGGATTCGAGAGAGGGACGGAAAGGTGCCAAAGAACCTTCTGCTGTCACAGGGTTTCCCCGGCCGCCTGTATCGTTTTCCCGACGGCCTGCGCGATGGGCCGCACATCCTGCATCAGCTTCTCGAACTGCTCGAAGGAGAGGGACTGCGCGCCGTCTTTGAGCGCCTTTTCGGGGTTGGGATGCGTCTCCAGGATGAGGCCATCCGCACCTGTCGCCACGGCTCCGAGGCTGACGGGGCTGACCAGACTGCGCCGGCCTGTTGCATGCGATGGATCGGCGAAGATAGGCAGATGCGACAGCTCTTTGATGGCGGCAACGGCGTTGATGTCGAACGTATTGCGGGTGTAGTTTTCGAAGGTGCGGATGCCGCGCTCGCACAGAATGATCTCGTAGTTGCCCTGGCTGGCGATATACTCCGCCGCCTGCAGCCACTCTTCGATGGTGCTTGCCCAGCCGCGCTTGAGCATGACCGGTTTGCGGGTCGTGCCGATCTCCCGGAGCAGGGAGTAGTTCGTCATGTTGCGGGTGCCGATCTGGTAGATGTCGGTGTAGTTGCCGACCAGCTCGACATCGCGGGTGTCCATGACCTCGGTGATAATGGGCAGGCCGGTCATGTCGCGGGCCTCCGCGAGCAGTTTCAGACCCTGTTCGCCCATGCCGTGGAAAGAGTAAGGCGAAGTGCTCGGCTTGAACGCCCCGCCGCGCAGGATATGCGCTCCCGCCGCTTTGGCCATCTTCGCAGTCTCGAACAGCATCTCCGGCGATTCGACCGTACACGGCCCGGCCATGATGCAGAGCGTCCCGCCGCCGATCTGAACGCCGCGTACATGGATGACGGTGCCTTCGGGTTTGAACGCTTTTCCGACCAGTTTATAGGGTTTGAGGATCGGCACGACGCGCTCGACATACGGCAGCGCCTCGAACTGCTCGACCAGATACTCCTTGTCGCGCTCCGGTGTTCCGATCACTCCGACGATAGTGCGCTCCACCCCTTCGGAAAGATGGACTCCGTAGCCGCGTTCTTTGAGGTCGGCCACCAGTTCCTCGCGTTGACCAGGGGTCGCACCCGGCGCCAGAATGATAATCACAATGAAATCTCCTTCGATTGACAGCAGGTAATACAAAAACGTCGCTCATTATAGCACACCTCCTCGCTGGACGACAAGGCAGAGAACCGGGTCGGAAGGCCCCGATGCCGACACCGGTTTCCGTTTACAAAGCCTTTGAGGGCGTGTATAATACCGTCGGTATGTGCCGCTCTCACTTCTTTCCGAAAGGATCTGCAATGTCTATGCCACCCGCCGAAAATATCGACATATCGAAACTGATGACGGACGAGCAGGTGCGTTTCTTCGTCGAAAACGGCTATCTGACCGTGCCGAAACTGATCTCAACCGAGGAGGTGGAGGAGCTGCGGCAGGACGCGGTGCGGGTCGCGCGGGGCCACTATCCCTGTGAGTCCATTCCGCCTGTCCCGGAAACCCTGAGCGATGACGACGTGCTGCGGACGATCCTCTGCATTCATCAGCCGCACTCTATCAGCCCCGTGATGGCAGGGTATGTCCAGCATCCCAAAATCTGCGGGATTCTGAGCCAGATCGCTGCCGCGCACCTGCCCGTCTGGGACGGGAGCGTGAAGTGCATGCAGTCCATGCTGTTCGTCAAGCCACCAGAGTTTCAGGGCCAGGCCTGGCATCAGGACGAGATCTATATTCCGACCCGCGACCGTTCGCTGGTCGGGGCGTGGATCGCGCTGGACGATGCCACGATCGAGAACGGCTGCCTATGGGTCGTGCCCGGTTCGCACCGTACCGGTTATCTCTATCCGCAGCGGCCGCACAACAATGCGGATGAGTTCGACTTCGCTCCTGAAAGCTTCGGTTTCGACGAATCGGCGGAGGTGCCGGTCGAAGTGCCGGCCGGATCCCTGGTCTTCTTCAACGGCTATCTGCTGCACCGCTCCCGCAAAAACCGCAGCGAGGTCTATCGCCGCGTCCTGGTCAACCACTACATGAACGCCTGGTCGCTGCTGCCCTGGTCCCTGAAAGAGGGCGAGTCGGTCGCCACCGCCGACCGCCGCAATGTGATCCCGGTCGCAGGCACAGATCCGTATGCGTGGAAGGGTTACGAGGATGCGCCGCAGAACGTCTGGCTGCGCACCTGCAAGGCGACAGAAGAGCAGAAAGCCTCCCTGACTGCCGTTCAGAAGGCAGAATAGAATGCAGAGGGGCAGTCCTCAGCCTGCATTCCATTAAAAGGCGGGGGGCGAACGGTACCGTTCGCCCCCCGCCTCGATTTCAGCCCGCATAGACAGCGGCTATTTCATCATCTTACCGGGTTTCATCATTTTGTCCATCTTCTCCATCTTCTTCATAGACGCGGAGCCTTCGCCGACGCCTTCCTGCGAATAGTCGGTGTAATGGTAGAGGTGGAGTCCGCCGGGAGCGGCGAAGGGATAGCCGACAGGAGTGGGTTCCGCCATCATCATGTCGTCATCTTCCATCATGCTGCTGGACATCATTTTATCATGCATCATTTTATCATGCATCATTTTGTGGTGCATTTCCATGTTGTCCATTTTCTTCATGGACGCGGATCCTTCTTCCATCGCTTCATGCGAATAGTCGGTGTAATGGAAG
>JAYTGR010000911.1:0-3305 GCA_043733205.1 Chthonomonadaceae bacterium | reverse complement strand
GCCAGAAGCGCCGGGATGCACTTGCGCAGAGAGGCGCTGCCTGCCGGAAGATCCTCCACCAGCAGGTCGGCGAGGGTGCCAGCGGTGGCGCGAATGCCGCTGTCCGCGCCCGCGCCCGTCGGAAGCTGACCGATCAGAAAGATGGTGGCGCAGAGCCGCATCCGCAGGACGCCATCTGCCGTGCCATCGTCCTGACGACCGATGATCTCTTCCACTTCGCGCAGCAGGGTTCCGGCCTGCCGCATCGGCAGCACCAACTGCTTGTAGATGCGGTCGGCGGCTACCACGTGGCCCAGCGGTTTGTCGCCGACCTCGCGCACCGCCTCGTGGACCACGCGCAGCTGCGTTCGGAGCTGTCCTGCCACGCCGGCGCTGTCCACGGCGCGCAGTACTCGCTCCCAAAACCGACGGCGCACCGGCAGCAGGGGATAGTCCGCGACCATCACCTCCGCCGTGTCGGCGGAACTGGGCGCAATTTTCGTGCCGAGCAGATGCCGGTCGATCTCTCCACTGCACAGGCTCAGCGTTGCCTGCACCTCGGCCTTTTTGTCCTCCTGCTTGCGCAGTACGACCTCCCGCACAACGGTCTCGACATCCTTGTCGGAGAGCGCAACCGTGACCGTAAAGCGGCCCTGCAGTTTCGAGAGTTGAGACGAGCCTTGCAGCGCCGACTGCCCGGTGGCGACGAAGAGGATGCGGCTGCCGAAGCGTGAAGAACAGGCCTCGACGACATTCTGAATTCTCAGGGTTCGGTCGGCGTTCTCTCCAGCATATTGCTGCAGTTCGTCCAGCACGATCAAGGTACAGGGGATCTTACCCGGTGTCGAGGATTTGAGCGCCAGCACCTCGCTCATCGTCGCGACCATCTCGTCGTCGGTAATGTCGGCGACGATCGGGTATTGCGCCTTAAGCAGCTGCCGCACCTCCGCACCGGAATTAGCGAACGGAGGCGAAGCGGCTAGAATACTGTTCGCCAGCACCGGCGAGACATACATACTGCGCAGTTCCTGTTCGAAAGCTTTGCCCTGCGCCTCGACGCCCTGCCGCGTCTGTTCATAGAGCCCGTTCTGTTTGAGCCATAAAACGAACCGCGCGGCGGAGTACTGCTCCGGCAGGCCCGCGCTGCGGAAGAGGATCGCCAGCAACGCCAGTCGCACACTGTCGCCCGTGCCCGCACCCAGCGTTCCTGCTGCGGACCAGAGGCCGCCTTCGCGCCGCCCCGCAATGCTCAACGCCTGAAAATGGGCTGCGATCTCGTGCGGCAGGGAACCCAGACCACGCGCCCGCGCGCCGTCCGGGAATTCGACATCCTGCCAGAGATACTCCAGGGTGCGCACCAGATGCGATTTCCCCGAGCCATAAAAGCCGGAGATCCAGACGGCAGGCTGCGTATTCTCGCCCAGATGCCCAAGATAGGTCGAGAGGATCCGATCCAGGCCACTGCGGTACTCGCCTTCACAGACGAAATTTTTCAACTCGTAGCGCAGAACGTCCCACTCCTGTGCGGATTGGGGCTCCGTCACCTTCGTCACTCCATCGTTAGGAATGGAGACGTTCAGCGGGTCTTTGGTGAAAATCATTCGGTTGGTCAGCAAAAATCAACCCTCCTCAGACGTAATCGGAATCGCAAGATAGTTCCAGCCGTCACGCGCATCCAAAAGCCGGTAGTTCGCGCCGTCACGCTGGCCGGGAAAGAACACCAGCAGACGGCCTTTGACATGCGGGGCCACGGCTTCGACCAGGCGTGAAGCGCGCATCAGTCCGAAGAGAGACGCCAGCCCGGTGAGAGCGAACACAGAACCGGTATCTTCAGGAGAGGCATCCAGTCGTTTCCGAATCGAAGCGATGAGTTCCTGAACGAAATCTTCCAGCGCCATCTCCATATCTTCCGGCGAATCGAAGTAGGCGTCGCGGTACTCCTGGGCGGCCATCCACTGCGGAAAGGCATCGGTTAGATCGTGCTGCTGCCAGCCGTGCTCCGCCTGTCGGGTTGTCGTCTCGAAGGCTCCCAGACGGGCGCGTAAGCGCCGCTCATCGGTCGGTGCGTACACGGCGAACCAGACTCTTTGCGGCCCCGCCAGCACAGGTTCCCAGGGCAGGCGTACATATTTCTCATAGTTGGACAGCAGCCGCTCAATACCCGCCATGAACTCCTCCAGATGGTTCTCTGCGCTCCGGCAAGAAGCAGGAGAAGCCGATGTCAGCGATATTGCCGAGCCTGCGATAGTCGATCCAGCCGCGCTGAGCCCCCGCCACGGCAAGGCTGTCGATTCCGCCCGGAGCCGCCGCATCCAGCACCTGCGCCCAGGCCGTCTCCAGAAGCAGTGTGCCGCGAGAGCCGCACAGAAATCCGAGCAGCAGCGCGTAGGCCGCCGATGCAGGGCCGGCTGCAGGCCGCTGGCGCGTCCTGTGCAGCGTCTTGGCGACAAATCCGGCCTGCGCCCAACTGGAGGCCGTATTCTGGCTGATCGAGAGCAGCGTCTTCGCGCCGTAGCGCTCCGGGAAAGCGGTTTCGAGGGCGGCTGCGAGCATGGCGGGCGTCACTGCCGCACCCTCTGGCTGTTCGAGCACTACGGATACCGTGGCGCGCAAAAGAGGATCCCGCGCCAGAGCGCAGAACAGCGCCAGTAGTGGCTGCTCCTGTTCGGAAGAGTCCCAGAGGCTGCGGAGCGCATAATAGAGCGGAATTTCGCGCCGCAGTCCGTACAGATCGCCCAGGCGTCTAAAAACGTCTTCCCGGTTTGAAAAGGTATCTTTCAGCAGAACGTTTTCTTCCAGTACCAGACGCTTCAACTCCTCGAAATCTGTTTTCGGCTGGCTGGCGGCAAAGAGCAGACGCGCTTCGCGGAGCATCATGGTCTTGCTGCCATGCGCTCCTCCTGGCTTGAGCCGAAACCCATATTCGGCTGCGCTTTCCGGAACGATAAAGCTCATGCACTGCCTCTATTCACCGCGCAGCATTTCCAAACTTCCCGCAGTCGATAGCGGTGACAATCAGCCACTACGGTCGCCCGAACAAAAGCGGAAGCTACTTCAGCAGATCCATGATGGCGGCGGCGAGGAGTTTGGCGTCGTGGCGGACGACGTCGGTCTGGTCGATGAAGTTGCCTGCGATGGCGCGGTAGCCGGCGCTGCGGATGCGGTCGAGGTCGGGCTCGACCAGAACGGAGCCGTTCCTGCGATACTTTTCCAGGAGTTCCTGGGATGGCCGCCCGGTGTTGACGAGCACATAATCGAAAATTCGTCGGCCTGCATGGTTTTCAAGGGTTCGGACATGGTCGTAAGCCGAGAAGTTGTCGGTCTCG
>JAYTGR010000910.1:0-1013 GCA_043733205.1 Chthonomonadaceae bacterium | reverse complement strand
TTCTCGACCAGGGCCGCCTGGCCGAGCAGGGCACCCACGACGAACTCCTGCGCCTCGGCGGCCGCTATGCCCGCCTCGTCTCCCAGCAGCAGGGCGTCTTGGAACCCGCGTAGGGGCGCGGTTCATCGCGCCTTCCTGTCCTTCCGCTCCCTCTTATCTTTCCGCTCCCGTGCAGGAATCTGGTCCATTTGCGGGGAACTGGCAAGGAGGCAACCGCGTTCATGGTTGGTGCGGGTGATGCTCAGTTCGCGAGGAGTCGTAAAGGAGAGCCTTATGGAAGCATTAGGAACTGTCATTGGAGCCGTGTTTTTGCTGCTCGCTCTCGTGTCCGCATTTCAGAAAGCGCGCAAAAAGTAACCTCCATCGCATCGAAGACAACCAATACACAGAGGGTACTATGATTACTCAGGCCGTGATGCCATTTGTGTGGGCGGTGGCTCATACCGCGCTCCTCTACTGCGTAATAGTCGCCACCCGCAAGACGTTCTACCCGAACCTATCTTCCCATAGCCCTGAATATACGTCACTGGCGTTCGGCAGTGTGCTGATCGGATGGCTGTTGGTGAAAGCAGTTCAATGGCGGGCGGCATGAACTTCCTGCGGCGGACCGGAGCGCCCCGTTGAACCTGGACCCCGACAGCCGCCGGAACAACTTCGACTTCCTGCGCTTCGTGTTCGCCTCGCTCGTGCTGCTCTACCACTGCTTCCCGCTGCTGCGAGGGGCGCAGGCTTCGGGAACGGCGGCCCGATGGGCGGAGCAGGCGGGGGGCAGCGCGGTGGACTGCTTCTTCGTCATCAGCGGCTTCCTTGTGACCGCGAGCTGGCTGCGCGCCCCGCAGGTCGGGCCGTTCCTCAGAAAACGCGCCCTGCGGATCTATCCAGGGTTTCTGGCGGCCTCCCTCTTTTGCGCCCTCGTCATCGGGCCGCTCGGCGCGGACGACATTGCCGTCTATTGGCGCGGCTTCCACGTCCTCAAGTTCGTCGTGTATCTGTTCCTGCTGCCCGCTGATGTC
>JAYTGR010000909.1:0-3308 GCA_043733205.1 Chthonomonadaceae bacterium | reverse complement strand
ACCTCCACGACGCAGGCCTCGGCGGGCAGAACGACCCCCGCCTCCGCCAGTCCGCCCCGGTTTACGACCACGGCCGCAGCGCCGCTCGTCAGGGCCTGGGCGGCAAACCGATGCCCGTCGAAATGCGCGCCCCGCTTACATACATAAAGGTCGCCCGGCTGGACCGCGCGCGAGTCGTGCGTCAGTCCCGTCACGACCGGATTCGAGCCGCCGTGGACGGCAGCTTTCGGCAGACGCATGACAAGTTCGGAAAGCAAAGCGGAAGGCATCGGAACCACCCTTGAAAACGGTTTTCCTATTGTGACAGATTTTTGAAAAAGAAAAAAGAGGCCGTGACCCGGGAGGAAACCCGTCTGATGGCACGGCCCCAAAACCACATCACGAACCGGAGCGGACGTGTGTGGGTACGAACATCACAAAACCTGCGTTTTTTTGCGGACAGGGTGGGCGGGAATATGATCGCCGTAGCGGATATGGTCCGCCGCCGTTTTCGCCTGGGTGGAGTCGGGATCGTCCTCGGGCACGCGCCAGTACTGCATCAGGCGCGAGGCGATCGCCTGGAACGCGGGACCGGCGACATCGGCTCCGAAATAGTGTTTGCCCTGCGGCTCATCCACGGCCACGAGGATGACGGCGCGCGGCGTCGCCTGGGGACTTGCGGGCAGGTAGCCGATGAACGAGCCGACGTACTTACCCAGTTTGTACTTCTGGGCCGTTCCCGTCTTCCCAGCTACCATGTAGCCGGGAACCGCTGCGATCTTGCCCGTGCCTTCCGTCACCACACCGCGCAGCATGCTTGACAGTTCCGCGCAGGTCTGCGGCTTCAAAATGGTTTTGCCAGGCTGCGCATCCCATTTCTGCACGACCGCCCCGGAACTGTCGTTCAGGAAGGTGAGCAGGCGCGGCTTCTTCAAGGTGCCGCCGTTTGCGATCGCCGCGTAGGCCATCGCGACATGGAGCGGCGTGGTCGTGATGGACTGTCCGAAGGCGACGCGCGCGGTCTTGGCTGGACTGTCGATATTCTCGGTGCGATCGAGCGAGTAGTAGCCCCGCTTCTGGCCCGGCAGACCGATATCGAGTTTGTCCAGCAGGCCAAAGCGCGATTCGGCATCCTGCATCTTCTCGGCGCCCATGAGCAGGCCGACACGCGCCGCGCCGATGTTGCAGGAGTGCTTGAGAATGCCGGCGGCATTCTGCGAACCGTGTACCTCGCTGTGCGCGCAGTGGATGACCTTGCGTCCGATTTCAAGATGGCCACTGCAGAAAAACGAGCTGTTTTCGGTGATGGTCCCGCTGTCGAGCGCGGCGGCCAGCGTCAGCGCCTTCAGCGTGGAGCCGGGCTCGTAGAGGCGGGTGGCGCATCGCTCCCACTGAGCGTCGATCGAAACGCCGGACAGATTTTGGGAAGGATCGAAGTTCGGCAGACTGACCAGCGAAAGGATGTCACCGGTCTGCGGATCGACAACGACGATGGAGATCCCAGCCGGATGGAACGTGGTCACGATCTTCGCCGCCTCTTCGGTGACGATGTGCTGAATATTCGGGTCGAGTGTGGTATGCACGTCCAGGCCGTCCCGCACCGGCCGCGTCCGCTGAACGGTATCGGGAATCGTGCGGCCGTGACCATCCTGCTCGGCATGGGCGAGGCCGGTCTGTCCGATCAGCCATTTGCTGCACGCCTTTTCCAACCCACCGAGCGGCTGACCGTCTTTTCCAACAAAGCCGACGACCTGCGCGGTATTCGCGCCGCTGGTGTAGAAGCGGCGGCTGCCGTCCAACAGAGTGAAGCCTGGGAAGACAGCCCTCGTGTTCCGAAAGCTGCCGGCGAACTCCAGAGGCAGTTCTTTGGCGATCGCGATGTTGCGTACGCCTCGGGCATGCGGATGGAACTGGTAGTTCTGGCGCGCGACGCCCACCGTGGCTGCAAGCTGTTCAGGCGCTTGATTCAGCATGGGTGCGAGGGTGAGAATCGCTTTGTTCAGGTCGCGCTCATTGTGCTGAGCCTGGCGGACATCGCTGGGATTGGCGCGCAGGGCGCCGGGATCGAAACTGAGTGTGCCGGAGTAGAGGCTGACTGCGAGGGGACTGCCGTCCTTGGCGCAGATCGAACCGCGCTGGGTGGGCAGCACGATCCTGTGCCGACGGTTGGCGGCGGCTTCGGCCCGGAGGTTCAGCCCTTCACGGCCCTGCAGCCAGAGCAGACGGAAGACCAGGCCGACGTAGCAGAACAGAATCGTGCCGAAGACAAGCCAGACGCGCTGGCGGGGAAGTTCATGACGAACATTGCTGCGGACAGCCATGGCTTGCACTCTCCCGGAGGCCGGGACTGTCGTGGAGGATGCGCCCTCGTTCTCTCCTGACAGTCCCGACTCTCCTGACCGAACGAACGATGACCCTTGTTAGCGAACTGTGATCGTCAGCTTCTCATCGGGGCGCACCATATTCAAATTTTTCGCCTGCTTTTCGATATTATCGGGCGTGCTGACCAGCGCCTGCTGGTGTGTCCAGCGCTGCCTTTTCTGCGTCTCCTGCAGAACCTGACTGGAGAGCTTCGCGTGGCGGTAGCCCTCGTTGGTCAGCATGACATAACAGGAGAGGTAGGCAAAGCCTGCCATAGCGCAGAACCCTGCGCAGCAGACCATCAGGAACAGCTGCACCGTCTCACCGCGCGAACGCGACGGTGCGGCGGCTCGGCGGACCGAACGAGCCGGACCGGGAGACGGCACGCCCCCACGTGCCGTCTCCCGACCTCGTTCGGCTCCCGTCCCCGTCCGCACGGGCGGACGGTGGGGAGACGAAGTGGTAGAAAAAGCGGTAGGCTGATTGTATCGCTGTGCTGCAGACATGACGCGCTCTCCATAACATAAAGTACATAAAGCCTAGTTCGCGGTGCGGACGGCGGCGCGCAGTTTGGCGCTGCGCGCCCTCGGGTTCTGCGCGGTCTCTGCTTCCGTGGGCAGGACCGGCTTGCGAGTCAGCAGAGTAAGCGTGGGCTCCCGCAGGGCGCTCGGCAGCCAGGCTGCGGGCGAGGAGCCGGGAGCGTTCGGCGTGCGGCCGGCGGCTTCCGCAAAGATCCGTTTGGCGATGCGGTCCTCCAGCGAATGATAGCTCAGAACCACCAGGCGTCCGCCCGGATTAAGGCGGGCGATGGCTGCGGTCAGGCCCGCTTCCAGCTGCCCGAGTTCGTCGTTCACGGCGATACGGATGCCCTGAAAAGTGCGGGTTGCGACATGGATCTCTTTCGGCCAGCCTGCGCGGGGCACGGCCCGCTCCACCAGCGCCGCCAGCTCTGCGGTAGTCTGCAGCGG
>JAYTGR010000908.1:0-3309 GCA_043733205.1 Chthonomonadaceae bacterium | reverse complement strand
GGCGCGTTCCAAAAGAGGGAAAGCTTTTGGCCTTTATGTGGTTTGGTCGGCGGCAGGGTCACGGACATCGTTTCCGGCAAAAGCGCAGTGCCATAGGGGTCGGTGATCCTAAAGCTGTCCGAGGAAGCCGGACCATTCCCCAGCATATAGATACTATTTCCCGAGCGGATTCGGCTGGTAAAGATCTGCCTCTGAGCGCTCCGAATCTGACCCTGTATAATGACGGCGCTGCCGGAGAACGCACCGGAGATGCTGCGCGTGTCGGCGGCCGCCATCGCGACATTGTCGTCCGCGATCTGACCGCCCTCAATGTGGAGCTGGAACGTCAGATCACGCTGCGCCTCGTAGAGAGTACGGAGGCGGGGCGGGCTGAGACGCACGTCGCTGAGCGTGACCGTGGCCCTGCCTTTCGTGACGCTCACAGGGCCTGTGGGCAGTGTCGAGGCCGGGGGAAGTGTCCGGCGTGCTGCGGGCAGCGGCACAGCAAAGGTCATCGGGCGGGAGACGGGGAAAGGGGCGGCGGGACGGCGCGGCATCCAGTGCAGGGTGCAGGTGATCCGGTGCGCAGCGTGATCGTAACCGGGCAGATAGACGCCGACTGTCCTGCCCTGAAAGTCGAGGAATCCGTGATAGATCTGCCCGAGGTCATCGACAAAAGCGGTCGGCCCGACGCGATGACACTCCAGTTCTTTGATGGACGTGTGGCTGTCGTAGTCGAACCAGAACTCGAGCCCGTTCGGCTCCCCGTTGAAACTGCCCGTCAGCACCTGATAGTCGCCGAGGGCATGCAGACCGTGCTGGTTGGCCCAGCGCTGCACTGTCGAACCGCGCGTCAGGGTGTGATTCGGGCCATGCGTCACCTGCAGCAGCCAGACGGTCGCCACCTCCGGATCGGTCTGCATCTGATGCTGAATGTGGCTCTGCCGTACCGCTAGAGCCAGCCCGATCCCCAGCAGGCCGACAGCCAGCAGCGCGCAGGTCCCGTGCAGAAGCTGCTTTCGCCTGCGGGAAGAGAGGTTCGCTGTGCCTTTAACGGCAGCCTGGTTCATAAGAACTTTTCCTGTTCTAGAATCAAGGGATGTTATCCCTCGCTGCGTGGCTTCCTGTCTTGTGGTTTACCCCAGGTGCATGGCGGCGCGCACTTCGCGCAGGGTGTCGGCGGCGACGGCGCGGGCGCGGTCCGCACCGTTTGCGAGGATGCGCTCCAGTTCGGCCGGATCGGCCAGCAGCTCTTCACGGCGACGGCGTATCGGTTCCAGAACGGAGATGAGGATCTCAGTCAGCTCCTTTTTGTTCTGCATGCAGCCGCGCTCCCCAGCGATATCTTCGTTCCAGGAGGTCTGATAGCCGTCCGGGTCGTAGATTCGGCGCAGCTGACAGGCGACGCAGTTCTCCGGGACGCCAGGATCGGTTTTGCGGATCTTGGTCGGCGTGGTAAACGCTTCCTTGACCTTCCGGGCGATGGTGTCTGGGCTGTCGGCGATGTAGATGGCGTTGCCGTAAGATTTGCTCATCTTACGCCCGTCCAGGCCCGGCATGAGGGCGGCTCCCTGCATCAGCACAGTCTGCGGTTCGGGAAAGACATTGCCGTAGAGCCGGTTGAACCGGCGGGCGATCTCGCGGCTGATCTCCAGATGGGCCGCCTGATCTTTTCCGACCGGCACGGCGTGCGCGCGATAGACCAGGATGTCCGCGGTCTGCAGGCAGGGATAGCCGAGCAGGCCGTAGGAGACGGACTCGTCACCGCCGCCCTTCTCCTGCACCAGTTCCCGCTTCTCTTTGTAGGTCGGGACGCGCTCCAGCCAGCCGACCGGCGTAATCATCGAGAAGAGCAGATGCAGTTCAGCATGCTCTTTGACGTGGCTCTGCAGAAAGATGGCGCACTTGGCGGGGTCCAGTCCGGCCGCGATATAGTCGGCGGCGACCTGACGGCAGGCGGGTCCGATCTTCTCGGTCTCTTCGTAACGGGTGGTCAGCGCATGCCAGTCCGCGATAAAGCAGAACATCTCGTACTCGTCCTGCAGGTGCACCCAGCTTCGCAGGGCGCCCTCCAGATTGCCGAGGTGCAGAGCGCCCGTGCCCGTGGGCTGCATTCCGCTCAGAAGCCGCTTACGCGCGGGAAGGTTGTCAGGCGTCGTAGCCACGTAGGTTATTCTCTCCTTGGAGTGCGCTCCGATCAGCCCAGGCCGAAATGCAGGCCGCTGATCAGGGTGGCGGTGTGATAGATAGCGGGACCGATGATAAGGCCAACAGTCCGCGTCACGATCAGCACCATGAGGATGAACATGCCGTACATCCCCATGAACCGCTCATATTTATAAGCGAGGTCCGAATGGGCCAGACCCGCAAATATCTTCGAGCCGTCGAGCGGCGGGACGGGGATCAGGTTGAAGAACATCAAGCCGAGGTTGATGATCATGAACAGTTCCAGGAACGTGCCCACCGTCGTGGTGGTTCCGTCTGCCGGATAGAGCCAGACCTCGTGTCCGGACAGGATGATGAATCGAATGGCCAGGCCGAATATCAGCGCCAGCAGCAGGTTCATCACCGGGCCGCAGATTGTCACGATGACCATGTCGCGCCGGGGATTGCGGAAGCAGCTCGGATTGACCATGACCGGCTTGCCCCAGCCGATCCCCATACCTGCGACGGAGGTAAAGAGAATCATGCAGAAGCCGAGCGGATCGAAATGCTTGTCGGGCCAGAGGTTGACACGCGAATCTTTGCGCGGACCGGGGTCGCCCAGATAGTCTGCAGAGAAAGCGTGGCCGAACTCATGCAGGGTGATGCTGCAGACGATCACAATCAGCGAAATGATCACTCTTTCTATGTCAATGTTGTGCAGCATAGCGGCGACTTTTCCTATTCTCGGAGGCGGGCAGGAATGCGTTCGTGGCGGATCAGATCCTCCGGTACTTCTCTCTCTACGACAAGATCGGCCTGTCCGTTTGCGACGAAGACCATCGCGGGCCGCAGGAAGCGGTTGTAGTTGCTGGCCATGCCATGATTGTAGGCGCCGGTAGTCTGCACGGCGAGAATGTCCCCGGTCCGAGGCGCGGCGATCTGCGTATTCCAGATGAGAATGTCGGTTTCACAGTGCTTTCCGGCGATGGTGATCGTGGCATCGGCGGGCTGGTCGGCATGGTTGGCGAGCAGGCACTCATAGACCGCCTCGTAGAGCTGCGGGCGCGGATTGTCCGACATCCCGCCGTCGATGGCGGCATAGGTGCGGGTGCCGCCAGCCTCATCGACCGGTACGGTCTTGATGGCTCCAACGGTATAGAGCGTGATGCCTGCCTCCCCCACGAG
>JAYTGR010000907.1:0-3312 GCA_043733205.1 Chthonomonadaceae bacterium | reverse complement strand
GGCGAAAGCTCCAGGCGGCAGTTCCAGCGGCAGCTCCTCCCGGGTATTTTTGACGAACGCCCGGGCGAGTGTCCGCAGATCGACTTCCAGAATTTTTTGAAGCGCTTCCTGCCCGGCGTCTCCCGTCTCATCCCCCTTGCGCCCGATCGGAAAGACGCTGCGAAAGCGTTCCGCGAACTCGCGCAGCCGTCTGCACTCCGCAGGCGTCAGACGCGCCATAGAGATGTCGCGGAGGGGATCGGGCGATGGCAGCAGCAGGCGCGGCGGGCTGATCAGCACGCTCGGAAGCATGTTCTTGAAGGCACGCTCGACCCGGATCTCCTGCCAGTAGGGCGCTTCGATCAGCACCTTTTCGATACAGGCGACCACGGCCCGTTCCATGGGAAGCGTCAGGGTGGGCAGGAGATCGAGGAGTGTGCCGGTCACGTAGTCCAGGCAGCCCTGCTCGACTGCCGACCCGCTGGCCGTGCGGGAGCCGCGCTGCACGAACTCCTGACGCAGCCGTTCCATCGCGGCGTCCTCCGCCTCCGCCAGCCCGACTTTGCCGACGTCCATCTGATACAGTATTTTCAAGGCCCACTCACGAGCGAGCCGACGCGAACTTATCAATCAAGCGTCCTTTCCTGCTGTTTTGCCTCTCTGGGCAAATCTCGATCATCATCTTCGTTGTTCGCTGCTCTCATTCGACAGCGGAGCGCCGAGTTCCTGCCCTTATTCTCCTATCCGCGCTTTTTCCCTGCCCGTATAACGCCGTTCTGCCTCGCGGGCAGGGCAGAATTGAGACTGTCTGCTCTGTCGGTATGTGGAGTATAATAGGAGCGTTACCGGGTGATTCCACGCCCGGTCGGCGGCGAGGCGGAATCGATGAACACGGAAAAATAATGATCAACGCGCTTACAATCAGTGGGTTCAAAGGTTTTGCGGAGCTGGATCTGCCTCAGCTCAGCGGAATCACCCTGCTGGGCGGCCGCAACAATGCCGGCAAGACCTCGGTGCTCGAAGCCCTGTTCACGCTCTTCGACCGGCTCAACCCGCAGATGATGCTGCGGCAGTATGCGTGGCGCAACGTCGACACGCTGCCCCTCGATCCCGCGTCGGTCTGGTCTCCCTTTTTCTACGGATACGACCTGAGCCGCGATATTCGGATGCACGCGATCATCAACGGCTATCACGAGCGTATGACCCTGCATTTCAACCCGAACTTCAGCCAGCAGGCCATCGCCGCCGAGCCGCCCCTGCTGGGCAGCCGCACCCCGCTGATACAGACCGCCGCTGCCGCCGGAACGACGGCGTCTCTGGATATTCGCTATCAGACCGAGAGTGTGCCGGAGCAGCTGTCCCACATCACTCTGCGCGGAAATACGCTGCAGTATACCGCAGAGAACCTCGATATTTTCTCCCCGCATCTGGTCGCCATCATCGGCACACGCATCCCGGAAAGTCAGAACGAACTGGCGACCCGCTTCGGGCAGCTGGACGTCGTCGGCAGGCAGGATGTCGTGGTCGATTTTCTGCGCATCATGGAGCCGGACCTCAAATCGCTCACGGTCATCGCCACCGGCAGTCTCTCCATGGTCTACGGCGACGTCGGCCTGCGGCGCAAGATTCCGATCTCCTATATGGGTGATGGGATGTTCCGCCTCCTGACGATCATCACCTACATGGCGACCCTGCCGGGCGGAATTCTGCTGATCGATGAAGTCGAGAACGGCATCCACCACTCCGTCATGGCGCAGGTCTGGGCGGCCATCGCCAGGGCGTCCCGTGAGTTCGACTGCCAGGTCATCGCCACTTCGCACAGTTACGAATGTCTTCAGGCGGCGGTGCAGGGGCTGGAGGGGGAGAGCGAACAGGATTTCAGCTACATTCGGCTCGACAAAAAAGCGGGGAACGTCACCGCGAAGCGTTTCGACTACGCGCTGCTGGAGGCCGCCCTCGCCTCGAACCTGGAAGTACGCTGATGCGGGGCAGGCCCATCACGATCAAAGCGCGCAAACTGCTGCTGGCTGAGGGCGCCGACGCCTGCAACTTCCTGATCTGGGCCTATCAGGCGTGGGGCGCTGCCGACATCCAGGTATTGGACTTCGGCGGAGTTCAGAACCAGGATCTGCCGCTCTATCTGCGTCAGCTGCAGATGCTGGCCGGTTTCGACGACGTGGAGACGCTTGTGGTCGCGCGCGATGCCGAGCGCAGCGCGGGCGGCGCGGTGACCAGCATGATCGCCCAACTGACCAACGCCGGTCTGCCTGCGCCTCTGGCTCCCTTCACCTTTACCGAAACGGCGCTCCGCGTCGCCTACATGATCTTTCCCGGCTACGCGGCCGCTCCCAGCAATACAAAACTGGAAAACGGCACCCTGGAAGACCTCTGCCTCAAGACCATCGCAGAAGATCCCATCATGCCCTGTGTCGGAAACTTTCTTCAGAGCGTCCAGGCGGCAGGCGAACCGATGCCCCGGCCGCATAAATCCTCTCTCTACACCTATCTCGCTGGCAAACAGACGCTCACCGGCCTCAAACTCGGCGAGGCCGCCCGCGTCGGCGCCTGGCCCTGGGATCACCCCGCCTTCGCCCCCTACCGCGCCACGATTCGCGCCATGTAGCCTCTCACGGCAAATTTCTCCGTTTATGAGGAAAATATCACGTTCGATATACGAAACGTACGCGGTGAAAAAGTCGTCAGGTATGAAAAAAGAGACAGCTGCGAGTGGAGGCAGGTCACGGTCGCCCCTTCGGATCTGATGTTAGGACAGCGGCAACAATTAACGCTCCACTATTTCGCCCCGAACGAGATCGAAACGAAGGCGATTAGGAAGCAGTTATCGCTGCACGTCTCATTAGCAGATTCCGACCGGGGCTTTTGCAAACGCCAAACAGGTGGGTTTCGCCATCGCCTCCCAGCGCTCGGTCACGCTCGTGGTTCAGTTAGAGACCAAAAACGGTCTCAAATACAAAACCCAGATCCAGGTGGGTGAAGGTTCAGAGCTCAAAGAGTTTGCTCTGCCCTTCGCTAATTTCACGGCGGCCGATGACTCTGCAGACGTCAATGCCCCACTGGATCTGAAACAGATCGGCAAAATCCTCTTTCTGGATGTCACCGGATTTTCGCTTGGAGATAATCACTTTAGTTTTCGGTGTGCGCCCTTTAACGATTGACGATGTTGCTCCTTGAGAGCCACCCTTGAGTAACGGGGTGAAGGGTAAGCAGCCTGCGTCTTGAAGCGGCACTTCAAGGGGTGGGAAGCCTGCTGACAATGCGGATACGCTCCCAGCCAGAAAGGAGCCGTTCTGCTACCCTTGCGACCTATGCTGA
>JAYTGR010000906.1:0-3313 GCA_043733205.1 Chthonomonadaceae bacterium | reverse complement strand
CGCTGGCCAGACGGCCGTCAGCAGCACTGCGGGGCGCTTGCGGGCGATGCCTTCTACTGGATACGTCAGGGAGATCCGGCCAAGCTCGATCCCAGAGTCAAAGCGAAACCTCCCGGCCGGTAGGCAGCATCTCTGCAGGTTCAGGAATGCGCCGGACAGAAGCGGAACAGTCCTCCGCTCTGTCCGTAAGCTCCTCACCTAAAAGGCGTATTCCCGCAGACGCTGCTGGAGGCCGAAGGCGGTCAGGAAAATGATGGCCAGGGTTGCGAAGGGAGCCAGGTAGGGCAGCCAGCGCAGCGCTGCAAACATCGATTCGACCTCCTGATCGAACTGGGTCTGATTGATCTCCAGCGTTTTGCCAAGGCTCGTATCGAACTGATCGAAGGCCCAGTTCGATTCCCCCTCTTTCGTTCCGATACAGAGGTCGATTGCCTCACGATGCCGTCCTGCCGTCTCCAGTGCTCGGATCTTCGTGTCGATATCACGATAGGCCTTGTAGCCTTTGAGTGTGGAGAGCGCCGCCTCCTGTTCGCCCTCGAACGTAACGTTTTTCAGTTCCGTCGCCAGCATTCCTCCGAAGGTTACCTGCTTCTGTTCTGCTGCGCCGACCTGAGCTTCCGTCAGTTCTCCGGCGACGATCTCGTTCGATTTCCGAAAAAAGGACTCCTGATACTGCGCCTGCACGTCCGGCTTGCCATTCTCCAGCAGATAGAAGCTTTCGTCTCCGTTGGCGTCATTGGCGATCGCCCGGGCTTTCCAGAGAGCGTGTACTGAATCGAACGCATCCGTTTTGGCCGTTCGGAGGCTGTCGCTGGTATGCATGAGCGCGACACAGACCCCGCCAAGATAGAGCATGACAACGGCAGTTGCGGCTAACAGAGGCACGTTCAGCAGGCGGTGAAAGCGGCGGCACACATCGAACTGAATGAAGCCCATCAGCGCCAGCAGTCCCAGTCCGCTCAGGATCAGCGCGGTGATCGCGATATCGATGCGCCATTTGCCGCCGGTATACTCCGCATCGAGATGACTGTAGTTGACCTGATCCAGTTTTTCCGCCGCTGGAAGCAACTGCTCGTGGAGCAGTTTCGACGCCAGCCGCAGATCTGGAAGCCCGGCCGGATACCCCTTCAGGCGCGCCGTCTGGACCAGTCCGGCGTAGACCTGCACTCCGTCCGTCATCTGCACGATGGGAGGACGCTCCTCACTCACATAGGTGATATTCTGCGCCGCCGACACCAGGGCATCCGTCACTTTGCCCCGATCGTCGTCAAACGCTTTCAGGGCTGCCGCAACCTGGCTGCCCGTTCCGAGATAGGCGTTGGCAGCATTGGCGTCCATATCGGCCAGCCCGGAACGAATCTTCTGGGCAGCAATGATGCTCGGTACAGAATCCTTACCGACGGTCTGCACGATGTGAGTGGTCGAAGTCAGTCCCCACTGCACGACCATCCAGATAAAGATTGCCAGCAGGCTGATGGTCCCGGTATAGAGCTGCAGTCTGCCCGGCGTAGTGGCGGCATGCGCGCGAAATCTCGCCCAGGCCGCGCTGTCGGCAGTCGGGTTCTGCGGCCTTGTTGTCGTCGTAGTTATCATTACGTCTCTATCCCTGTGTCCTGCGCAGCGTCAGCCGTGTCCAGCAGCCGAGCGTGATCTGGTCTCCTGACTGCAGCGGCGTACGCACCCCGGGCTTCACTTCGACATCGTTCAGAAAAGTGCCGTTGGAGGAGCCGACATCCAGTATCAGCAGGCTGCCGTCGGGCTGTCGCAGCAGTTTGGCATGACGGCGGGAGACGCCAGGATCTTCCAGCGGAATCTCTGGATGGATGTCTTTATGGTCGCTGCGCCTGCCGAGCAGGTTCTCTGCGAAGTCCACGGGAAATACCCGTTCAGGCTCGTTTACCGGGCAGGGAACCGCCGGATCGGGCTCCGTATAGAGCGCAGGATCCACTGCTACCGAGACCTCCCATTTCATCAGGCTGGCCGCGCCGGAAATCGGACTGGAGACTGCCGGCAAAGGCGTATCCACAGGCATCGTGGCAGCGGGCGACTGCAGGATTTCGACCGGAAGCACTGGGAGAATCGGATCTGGAGGAGGCGTGCTTACCGGCGGTGGAGCGCCGGACCCGGCCGCGCGGGTTTCGAAGTTGTAGCGGCACACTTCGCAGAACTTCGCGGTCGAGCGGCGGGGCGTGCCGCAGTCCGGGCAGGCCTCACCTCCCTGCCCGCCCGGAACGATTGTCAGGACGGCGTCGGGAATGGGCGCCTGCAGAACCGCAGAACCTCCGGCGATCTTCGCACCGCAGACCGAACAGTAGTCGGGATCTTCGGACGCGTGACTGGGGTCTTTGGAACAGGTATAAGTCATGGGTTACCCTCTCCCGGCTGTGGCCGGCGGGCGGCACGGGAGGTGCGCGTCGAACCGAGATCGAGATCCATCTCGTCAGCCTTGTTGACGGCGTTTTTCAAGCGTACAGTCCCCTCTTCCGCATTCACGATATCCACGACTTTCGCCAGACGGCGCGTCGTGTCTTCGTTGCCGGAATCGTGGGCGAGTTTGGCGGCGCGTCCGAAAAGATGCGTGGCCGCATCCACATCGCCCTGAGCACGCGCCTCCAGACCCTCCTGAATCGTCTGGGCAAGCTCTGCCTGGCCGGTATAGTGCGCCACCTGCATATTGATTCGCGCGGAGAGCGCCTCATCGTCTGTCCAGGTCACTACGACCGGCGGCGCGGGCACTTTGGTCTCCTGGCCGGCTTCCTGATAGACGATGCTCGGCCGACAGCCCAGCATCTCGTCCCCGATATCGCCCGGTGTCAGTTCGATGGCGATGTAGTAGTCGCGGGATTCGGCCCCCCACGCTCCGGTCGGATAGTCCTTTGTCTGCGCATCGATCTGCACTCCGCGATCCGTGAGCACCGATATCTCCGGGCTCATCTGTTTGCAGACAAGCACTTTCGCGCTCTTGGGTGTCCAGAGGCGCAGCCGGACATCCCCCACGGCCCGGCTCAGCGCGCTGCGGATCGCCTCGCTGAAATCGGCTTCGACCCCGGACGGGTTGGGGATGATCATGGCCGTCCCGAGCAGTTTCTGCGCGATCTGCTGCAGCTGGCGCGGCTGCCAGTCCGTTCCGACCCCTCGGCAGTCACACTGAAAGACGGGTTCGCACTGGCTGAGAGCATAGTTCACCTGCAGCTCGTCTTCCTCGCTGTTTTTACCGTCGGTCAGAAACAGGGCATAGTGCAGGGCATCGGGCATTTTAAGAAACTCGCCGCGCGCCATCAGCAGGCCGGTGGACATGCGGGTGCCGCCGCCA
>JAYTGR010000905.1:0-3314 GCA_043733205.1 Chthonomonadaceae bacterium | reverse complement strand
CTCACTCCCTCGGTAAAAACCCAGACAATACGCGCTTCCGCAGGGCCTCCTTTCGCAGGGAGACAGCCTCGCACGAAAACTGCGAAAAACTGGAACAGACTGCGCATCAAACTGCCGCATGCAGGTATACTGAATCTCGGTATGTCGAAAGTATTTGCCTTCTTTTATTTGCAGAGGGCAAAGAGATCATGCAGCCGTTTCATAGGCAGGGATATGCACTCGAAGACGAGGCGAAAGTAACAGTTCCTTCATATGGCTGCCTGTACCGATACAGGAGCGCGGTTCTTCACCATGGCGGCACGGACGACAATGCCAATTCACCTCGGAGGAATTGAAAACATGTTTTTGGAGACCCGTCAGCCCCAGAAGCGGCGCGCGTTCACACTCATCGAACTGCTCGTCGTCATCGCCATCATCGCTATTCTCGCAGCGATCCTTTTCCCTGTTTTCGCACAGGCCCGCGAGAAAGCTCGTCAGGCTTCCTGCCTCAGCAATCTGAAACAGATCGGCATCGCGCTCACCATGTATCAGTCGGACTACGACAGCATGTATCCGCCGTCGCAGCTGCCCCCGAGCGGCGCCAACATCGTCTCATGGCCGACCATGGTTCAGCCGTATATCAAGAACGACAAAGTGTTTATCTGCCCGTCTACTGCTCCGGGAGCTCTCCCGGCAGACACCACCTATCTCGTGCCGACTACGAAGGTCTACACGGGACAGACGAGAACTGCGGTCTCCTTTGGGACGCTGACCGCTGCCGACGGCACCACCGCTCAGCCCTTTCTGGTTAATGGGCTCTCCTACGGACGCAATCTTATTCCGGACACGACTGGCGCCTGGTCAACCCCCAACTTCAAAACA
This sequence comes from Chthonomonadaceae bacterium, assembly GCA_043733205.1. Taxonomy (GTDB): domain Bacteria; phylum Armatimonadota; class Chthonomonadetes; order Chthonomonadales; family Chthonomonadaceae; genus JANXLO01. The sequence continues at coordinate 2,453 of JAYTGR010000905.1, read as the reverse complement.
GCTTCAAACTCGAAGAGCGGTTTCGTGACGACCGGCACCACCGCCTCGGTCATCGAGGCGCAGATCGAAGATCCGGCCGGCACGATCCATATCTGTGACTCTATGACCGGCAGCGCCGGCGGGGATCCTACCGTCCAGGGCAACAGCATCCGGGGCATTCAGGCCGAAAATCGCACTGACCATTTCAAGACCGATACCGCGTCCAAAGTGGCTTATCGGCATGGAGGCGGGTTCGAAGCGCTCTTCGGCGACGGTCATGCCAAATACCGCAAATGGGGATCCACCAAGCCCTGCGAATGGACCATTCAGGACGACACCTGCCCCTAAGCTTCAGGAAAGTGTTCGGACATTCGGAAGAAAGCGAGGGGAGGAGCATCTTTCCCTCGCTTTTGTGCTGTGTCCGGAATACAGGATAGCTCTATGCTGGATAGAGTCTCGGAGTCGCGCAAATCATAAAAGCATCCCAAAAGGGTGCATCGGAAAATAAATCGAAAATAGTATGGCGAATCACTTGTCAAGTCTGGCTTGACAATGCTATAATAGACCCATGCACTCAGGCGATCGGGAGTTCTATGAGAGCTGCCTCCCAAAACTCAAAGATGCGCATTTTTCACCGTTAATCGGTCGAATTCAGAGGAAAAACTCAGATTTCATCGTGACGGAACTGTACAGCAAAATTTATTTTGTCTAGTGTGAACATACAGGCGGCTGGATGCGTCTAAAGAAGCAGAAGAGGAGAAATCCGCTCTTCGAAGCAAAAATTTCAAAGCAGTGTTACACCGGCGCGGGGGGCGTACGGGTAGCCGATCCGGACAGACACTACGCAAGTACTGGGCAGCCAGCGTCTGAAAGGAAAACCGGGCGGAGCAACTCTGGGGGGATGTTGCTCCGCCCACCATTTTGTCTGGCCATAAGCGCAAAATTAAAACGGAGAAATAACATGGAAATCAAGAGAAATGGATCCCCCGCATCGGGGAAGGGGCCGGCAGATTGGTTCACGGGCACTGTGCGCATCGATTCGCCTTTTCAGACAGATGCGCCTGCGCGTGTCGGCGGCGCGATTGTCACCTTCGAGCCCGGCGCCCGCACGGCGTGGCACACCCATCCTCTGGGGCAGACCCTCATTGTGACGGCGGGCTGCGGTCGTGTCCAGCGCGAGGGCGGCTCTGTTGAGGAGATCCGGCCGGGCGACATAGTGTGGTTCCCGCCCGGTGAAAAGCACTGGCACGGTGCAGCACCCACGACCGCCATGACGCACATCGCCATTGCAGAGCGGCTCGACGGCAAAAGTGTGGACTGGATGGAGCATGTCAGCGACGAACAGTACCTGGCTTAGGTGTTGTATTCTCTGTAACCGAGTGCTCGTTGGCTGCGACTCACCAGTAGTTAATGAACCCATCTGGAGGGATGATGACATCAGCAGCTTTAAGCAATGAGGATTTGGCGGCGCTGCCGATGCGGATCGCTGTGGGGCAGTTCCGGGAATTGACAGAGGAGCAGCTGGCTTTTGCCGTGCAGGTCGGAGCGGAGGATGTGCAGCTCAATACGCCGGACTTGCCGGGTGAGGAGCGCTGGGAATACGAGGATCTGCGGGCGCTGCGAGAGCGGGCAAACGCGGCTGGTCTGCGGCTGATCGCGCTGGAGAATGTGCCAGTGCGGTTTTACGATCAGATCATGCTGGCTGGGCCGGGCCGGGAGCGGCAGATGGTGAACATGATCGCCACGGTTCGCAATATGGGCAGGGCAGGCATTCCGGTCCTGGGCTATCACTGGATGCCCAATGGCGTCTGGCGCACCTCCTTCGAGACGAGGGCGCGGGGTGGGGCGGTCTCCAATGAGTTCCGATATGAGGAGGTCAAAGACGCACCGCTGACCCATGGGAGGGTTTTTGCCGCAGACGAGATGTGGGCGAACTACGACTGGTACATGGCGCGCATTCTGCCTGTCTGCGAGGAGGCAGGGGTACGCATGGCACTGCATCCCGACGATCCGCCCATTCCCCTGCTGGGAGGCGTAAGCCGCCTTTTTACCAATTTCGAGGGATTTCGACGCGCTATGGAGACCCATCCCAGCCCGATGCACGGTCTGGATTTCTGCCACGGATGCTGGTCGGAGATGGATGGCGGGGAAGGAATTCTAGAAGCGATCGAATGGTTCGGGACACGCGGACGCCTCTTCTATCTTCATCTGCGCGATGTGCAGGGCTGCGCCACGGATTTTCGGGAATGCTTCCTCGAAGAAGGGAACGGCGATATCGTTGCGGTCATTCATAAACTGCGCGCGGTAGGATTTCAAGGCTTCATTCTGGACGATCATGTACCCCATCTCGTGAACGACTCCTCTTATGGGCACCGGGGACGGGCGTACGCTCTCGGCTACATTCGCGGCCTGCTGCGTGCAATTCCCGCCGCTTAAGATGTATATGCCTTCCGCGCAAGGGGGCGTTCAGCGCA
>JAYTGR010000904.1:0-3316 GCA_043733205.1 Chthonomonadaceae bacterium | reverse complement strand
AGAACAACGACAACAACATCGCCTGTTACTTCAAGGGCCAGTTCCTGACCTTTCCTCTGCCGCGTCCGAGTGTCAACCCGACGAATATCGCGCTGGATTCGCAGGGCCGGATCTGGGTCACCGAACAGTACGGCAATGCGATCGCCGTGTTCGACGTTAATAAGAACCGCTGGAAAGAGTACCCGATTCCCAACCTGAGCGGAGAGCCCTCCGGTATCGCCATCGACATGCATGACAACGTCTGGTTCACCGAGTTCGGGCCGGGCAAGATCGGAGTTCTGCAGGCCGGCAGCAGCGCTGTGGTGGACTTTCTGATTCCCACTCCGCGCTGCGGACCGGAAGACATCACTATCGCGCCGGACGGCTCGGTCTACTTTACCGAGCAGTACGGCAATAAGATCGGTCAGATCAGTATCAGCGGCCTGACCGCCCGTTAAGGAACAACCTCGTGCCCCTCTATGCCGGCGCCGCCGAAACCAACATCACGCCCCCCCTCGATATCTGGCTGGCGGGCTGCTCCCACCGTCCGACCGGAGCCGTCGGTGTGCTCGACGAACTCTCTGCGCGCGCTCTGGTTCTGGACGATGGGAAGCAGCGGCTCGTGCTGCTGACAGCGGATATCGCGGCCTTTCCGCCCGCACTGTCGGATCAGATTCGCGCCGACATCGCGATACGGCTGGGCACAGTGCCGCATGCAGTGCTGCTCCACGCCACCCACACGCACAACGGCCCGCATCTTGGCACGTTTCGTGCTATGGGAACAGTAGATGCTCCTTATGTGGATGTGCTGGCTCGCAAACTGACGGGGGTGGCCCGCCAGGCCGCGGCGAACCTGCAGCCGGCGCATCTGACGTACGGCGAGAGTTCTGCCCAGATCGGCGTCAATCGCCGCGCGACCGACGCGCAGGGCCGCGCGGTCATGGGCGCGAACTACAGCGGCCCCGTTGTGCCGAACGTTCAGGTGCTCTGCGTGAACGGCGCGGATGGACGCATGTTCGCGATGCTTTTCTCGCACGCCTGTCACCCGACCACCCTGCCCCGCGAGGAGCTGCGGTTTTCCGCCGACTGGCCCGGTGCAGCGGCTGCGGCCCTGCGGGACCGCTTTCAGCGCGAGGCAGCAGACTCCGGCATTGCTGCGAACGCGATCCCGATGTTCTTTCAAGGCTGCTGCGGCGACATCGATCCTATTCGGCGCGGCGACAGAGAGGCGATGCTCGCCAACGGCGCGCAGATCGCTTCGGCGGCGCATACGGCGCGCTGGAACGCTCATGGCAGACTCGATGCCTTCCTCGACGCGACCGAGACGACGGTCGCACTGCCTTTGCTGCCACCCCCGTCGAAAGACGAATGCGGTCGGCAGTCGACGGAAGCGCTGGCTCACCTCGAAGAGGGGAAAGCTGTCGGAGTCGGCGCCGGCACCCTGAGGGATCTGCAGGCCCACCTGGAATGGGCCACCGATCAGTCTGCGCGCGCCCTGCAGTCTTCCCAGCCTCAAACGCAGTCTTTTACGGTCCAACGGCTGCTGTTGGGGGGAGTGACTCTGCTCGGTTTCCCGGCGGAGATGTTCGCAGCGTATCAGCTGGATTTTACAGCGCAGTTTCGCGCTCCGCTCCTTGTGCTCGGCTGTGCCAACGGCTGCTGGAACTATCTGCCGACGGCCGAGGAGTATGGCCGGGGAGGATATGAGGTGGAGGAGGCTTGCCATTACTACGGTAATCCGATGTTTGCACCTGCAAGCGAAGAGCGAATTCGGGAAACAGTAGATCGCATGCTGAGGCTTAGATGACATCAGACGCACTATTTTTAACAAAAGAGTCATTGGACAGAACTTTTCGCAGTCCGATGGCGTCCTATAAAAGGTACAGTTAGCGTGCCCGTTTACGGTCTTTCATGGGATGGTCAGGGAACCCGATCAAGTCTCTGTGCTCTTATTCGGAAAATCCGTTCGGTCTCGGCGTATGTGGAGTTCCAAGGCACTGTGAACAATTTCACGCTCTTTTGGCTTGACATTCGGTCACATTCGGCTGTATCATCAGATCGTATAGTTTTCGATCTCGAACGGGACGAACGTTAACCTGCAGACGTTGTGACCGGACCAATCTATTCTCCAATGCACGCTCAGGGACGGGCATTATATTTCCATGGTGCATAGGGGCAGCCTGACAGGGGACTGTTTCGCATCACCGCTTCCAGGAGGTTACTGTTATGGTATTGCGCTCACAATCCAGACCCTGTTCTCGGTCTAGACGTCAAGGTTTCACACTGATCGAACTGCTTGTCGTTATCGCTATCATTGCGATCCTGGCTGCGATCCTATTCCCCGTTTTTGCGCAGGCGAGGGACAAAGCACGAGGAATCGCCTGTATCTCCAATATGAAGCAGGCTTCGCTCGCGATCGTCATGTATCAGCAGGACTACGATGAGTCTATCCCGCTGGGCAATCAGGAGTATGTGGGAGAAGTCTACAACTACGATATGAGCTGGATCAAATCCGTTCAGCCTTACGTTAAAAACCTTCAGATGTTTGTCTGCCCCAATGGAGCCTACGATTCCAGCACGGATGGCAAGCCGGATGCCGATCCGACTCACTCCGGGGCGGCCGGTTCGGAAACCAGCTTGAACCAGTACACGACCATTGGCGGACCGGTCGCCAGTTACGGGATTCCGCCTACCATTCAGATCCTTATCGGCCCGAATCCGCCCGACTATCAGTACCCCGGCACACCGCCGTACGCCACGTTCTCAGGCAAGAGGCCGTTCTGGCAGGGTCTGGCCGGTTTTGCGGATGCCCAGAAAGTAGGGGCATGTAAAGCTCCTGGATACGTGACACCGTCGCTGGTGAGCGCGCAGATCGCGCGGCCTTCGGAGCAGGTTCTCGTAGAAGAGAACCAGTTCTGGGACTCTGGCGGCTGCGGTGGTTTCCCGGCCTATCCCCGGCCGCGCCATGCGAAGGAAGGCTACGATGCCAACAAGTGGCCCAAGGGGATCGTCAATATCGCCTACGTAGACGGTCATGCCAAGGCATTCCACCCGCAGGCGCTGTTCGAGACCGCAAAGGACAACAACGGCAATCTCTACTATATCCACTACTGGCCCTTCCAATAAATCCTGCCTGCGCGCAGAAACTCAGTGCTCCTCCCTTTTCGGAGGAGCATTTTCGTTCGTACCGATTAATTTTTCCTATTTTTTAAAATTCCGGGAACCTTTTCCTAGGGGCTTACGTCTCTAGTAATGTGAGTGCGATCAGAGCTTTCTCTGCGCGCGAACAAACAAAAGAATCAATTCCTGTGTATCGGCCATGACCGTCGATTCCAGA
>JAYTGR010000903.1:0-1018 GCA_043733205.1 Chthonomonadaceae bacterium | reverse complement strand
TCTGCATCGAGATTGGTGACAGCGAGACCGAAGCCGACACCCTCAACAACATGGGGGCGGCCTATGACTCTCTTCAGCAGTACGAGAAAGCCGTCGGTCTTTATGAGCGGGCGCTGCCGCTCCGGCGCGGCGTCCAGGACCGGGAAGGCGAGGCGGTCACCCTGTCCAACCTCATGGGGTCCTGGGAGTCACTCAACGCTCCAGATCTGGCGATCTGGTATGGGAAACAGGGGGTCGCCATTTTCCAGGAGATCCGGGGCAACCTCCGGGCGCAGGATGCCCAGACGCAGCAGTCTTATCTCGCGATGCACGAGGCCAATTACCGCCTTCTCGCGGAACTGCTCATCCATCAAGGCCGCCTGTCGGAAGCCTTGCAAGTGCTGCAAATGCTCAAACAGCAGGAGTTTTTCGACTTCCTGGGTCGCGATCCTAAAGCGGGACAGGCCCCCCAGAGCCAGGTCCGACTGACGTCTCGGGAAGCCGAGTGGCAGCATCAGTATGCCCAGATCCCGAGAGACCAGCCGGTCGCGCCGTTTCTGGCCCGTCTCACCGCCGCGTTCCGCACCCCGGCTGGCACTGCGACCGGCGCCGCGATCCCCGCCGCCAGTGAGACCGGCGACCTCTCGGACACACTCGGCAGTATGAAACCTGGAACTGTGGTGATCTACACCATCATGGAACCCGACCAGATCCGGCTGATCGTCGTGACCTCAGACACGCAGCGCGCGGCCTCGTTCCCCATCAAGGCTGCGGACCTGTACCGGAAGGTGCTTGCCTTCCGAAACGCCCTGCAAGACCCCACGCGCGACCCTCGCTCGCCGGCACAAGAGCTGTACAAGATGCTGGTCGGCCCGATTAAGCCTGACCTGGAAAAAGCCCATGCCACGACCCTGCTCTGGTCCCTCGACGATGCCCTCCGCTACCTGCCCATATCCGCCCTGTACGACGGCGACCACTACCTGGTCGAGCGCTATGATAACTGTGTGCTGACACTTGCCGGCCCCGCTCAGATCGCCCA
>JAYTGR010000902.1:0-1018 GCA_043733205.1 Chthonomonadaceae bacterium | reverse complement strand
TTTGAGATCGACGAAAGAACGGTGCAGCGCTGGCGCGAAGAGGCAGGACAGCACTGCCAGGCTTTCCACGAGGTCCAGGTCACTCAAAAGACGATGGATCTGGTGCAGGTGCAGGCTGATGAGATGTATGTCAAACTCCAGAAACGCCTCGTTTTTAGGAAACAGGAACCAACTCCTGTGGTTCAACAAAGCGATGCTGTTCATAACGACGGCCAGAGGGGCGGCTGTTGCCTGGAAACTACGGAGGGTACTGCGTCAGAACGACCTTCGGCTGGCACAGTTCTATGGCTGGGCCATGGCTGGCTTCGCGCTGACGGCTATATCCTATCTGATCCGTGTGATTTACACACGGCATGGCACGGTCAGCATCTCGGGATTCGTGTTCTGTATTGGAGGGACGCTCGCTCTGCTGGCGGCCAATACCATAGGCGCACAGATCTATCGGAAGCGCCGCGACGATCGACGCAGGCGATGATATTCGACGGCGAAGCCTGTGGATGTGAGGGCTGCATCGACCCCTGCGCTGCCCTCTTCTCTGTTCTGCGCACGATCTTCAGAAAGCGGAGAGGCATGAGCAGGAAAAGACTGGAGCGTTGTGCAAGCTATCGGCATATTGGTATTGAGGGGGAAGAGAAAGCGAGGGAATTTTTATGGAGAGACGTGCCTTTCTAGCGGGTTCTGTGGGTCTGGTGGGTCTGACCGAAGCGCTGGCATCCTCGGCTCCTGCGTCTCCAGCAGTGCAAGCACCTCCGGCCGAATACTACGAGCTGCGCGCGTATCATCTGCGTCAGGGCGGGCCGCAGCCCAGGCGTATAGACGACTTTCTGCGGGAAGCGGCGATGCCGGCGTTCAAGCGTCTGGGAATCGGGCCGGTCGGTGTCTTTCAGGTCGTGGTGGGGCCGGACAGCCCCACGACCTATGTCCTGATCCCACACACCTCGCCCGAATCTATCGTGACGCTGCCGTCGCGTCTTGCCGCCGATGCCGCGTATCAGACGGCTGGGTCTGCCTTTCTGGG
>JAYTGR010000901.1:0-1018 GCA_043733205.1 Chthonomonadaceae bacterium | reverse complement strand
GGGTCTGAAGCATCACCATTTCGCGCAGACAGACGGCGATGGTGCGGCTGATGCCCTCCTCCTCCGCCATCAGGTTGGCTTCGGCAGCAGGCGTATCGACGAAGACGATCAGCGGGCGTTTGAACTTCTCCGCCAGCTTCATCAGGCGCAGCGCCTTGCGGAACCCGGACGGACGCGCGCTTCCGAAGTTGCGCAGCTGCCGCTCCTTGAGGTCGCGCCCTTTCTGATGGCCCAGCACTACGACCGGTTCACCGGCCAGCGTCGCCAGCCCCCCGACAATCGCAGGGTCGTCGGCGTTGGTGCGGTCGCCGTGCAGCTCCATGAAATCGTCGCAGAGCAGGCGGATATAGTCGAGGGTGTAAGGGCGCTGCGGGTGGCGCGCCATCTGGACTTCGTTCCAGGGGGACAGGTGAGAGAACATGTTTCGCATCAGCTCCTGCTTCTGCGCCTCGACTTTGGCGATTTCGGCCTCTAGATCTATTCCCCGCACCAGGGCGTCGGCATGTGCGCCTGCATTGCTGTCTATGCGGCGAAGCTCGGCGATCAGGTCGTCGAGTTCGGCGATAGGCTTCTCAAAATCAAGCGGGCTGATGAGCATTCACTCTCTCCTCCGCGAAAAAACCGAGCATTTTGCCAAGCGTGTTTCGCATCTCTTTGCGGGGGACGATCCTGTCCACCATGCCGCAGCGCATCTGGAACTCCGAAGTCTGAAAATCGTCCGGCAGTTTCACGCCCTGGCCCTGATTGCCGACGCGCAGGCCGGCGAACCCGATGATTGCGCCCGGCTCCGCCACGATGATGTCGCCGAGCGACGCGTAGGAGGCGTAGACTCCTGCGGTCGTCGGATGCGTCAGAATGACGAGGTACGGGATTCCGGCACGGTCGAGTCGGGCGGCGGCGGCGCTGGTCTTCGCCATCTGCATAAGCGACAGCAGCCCCTCCTGCATACGCGCCCCGCCGGAGGCGGTAAACAGGACTACCGGCAGCCGTTCGCGCTCGGCGTACTCCATGGCGCGCA
>JAYTGR010000900.1:0-1020 GCA_043733205.1 Chthonomonadaceae bacterium | reverse complement strand
TGATTCTGGGGCTGACCGTGCCGATGATCACCCCGCAGATGCTCTCGCGAAAGGTCTCCGCTTACGTGTTCGAATCCCCGCTCCGCTGCGCCCAGCGTCTGGTGCCGCTGCTCCGCGAGCGTTATGCGCCCGACCTGCTGATCGCGCTGACGCACATCGGATTTACGCGCGATCAGGAGCTCGCCGCCGCCGTTCCGGGGATCGACCTGATCGTAGGCGGACATTCGCATACCGTCCTAGGAGCAGGACTGCAGGCCGGCAGCACCCTGATCGTTCAGGCCGGATCGAGGGGCAGTCATGTCGGAATCGTCGAGATCGAGAGACAACGGGAGACGGGCGCTTTGACCCTCCGAGCAAAACTGGAAGCCCTATGAAATCGATACTGCTGCTGCTCCTCCTGGTGGCGATCGGTTCCGGCTTCGGCAGGGCGCTGCTGCAGCGCTTCACGGTACTGAACAGCGCACCGCTGGAACGCTTCGCCTATGGGACCGCCATCGGGCTGGGCGTCGGCGCCCTGGGCGTCTTCGCGCTGGGAATGGCCGGAATGCTCTCCTTCGTCCCCGTCACGCTCTGGTGGGTTCTCCTGGCCGCAATCGGGTTCCGTGGGACGCTGCAAAATTTGGGAGACGTTCTGCGCTGGCTGGGCCGGGGACGCCCGACGCGCCTTTTCCGGCCCCCGAGCGGCAGCACGGATCTGACGTATGCCAGCCTCATCGCTCCCCTGGCCGTTCTTGTCCTCATAGGCACCTGCCTCTTCTGCGTCTGCGCCTGTTTTCAGCCTCCAACGGGGCATGAGTGGGACGCGCTGGCCTACCATCTGGCCGATCCCAAGGTTTTCCTGGCGCAGCATCGAATCAGCATGCTGCCGACAGAGCATCACAGCAATTTCCCCTTCCTGATGGAGATGCTCTACACGGTCGCACTGCTGTACGACAGTTTCCCGCTGGCCAGTCTGTTTCATCTGACGATGGGCATTTTGACCGCAGTGGCCATACTCGGATTTTGCCGCCGGATCCTGCC
>JAYTGR010000899.1:0-1020 GCA_043733205.1 Chthonomonadaceae bacterium | reverse complement strand
CTGTCCGAGCGACTGGCCGCCCTGGGCTTCCGATTGACGCCGGGTGGCCCGCTCGACCTGCCCAAGCCGCCCCTTCCCCTCCCCGCTCCCCCTTTGGAGACAGCGGCCGAGGCGTATCTCGGGTCAGCTCAAGGCCGCTTCACCCTTACGCTGGATGCCGACTGGAAACGACGGCTCGATCCGCACTGGGAGGAGGTGCGGCAGGAAGCGCAGAAAGACCGGCGCACCCTGGACATCTTGGAGGAAAAGGCCGCCGGGGAGACGCTGTCCCCCGAAGAAGCCTGGGAGCGTGTATCGCTGACCGCGAAGATGCATGGGATAAAACACGCCGAACCGCTGCTGGCTGAGATAATCGAAACTCAGCCCGAGAACGCCGAAGCGAATTATGCGCTGGGCCAACTCCTCCTGAAGCGGAACGACGGTCGCGGCGTCGCTTATGTCCAGAAAGCAGTGGCGATGGCTCCCGACGCCACGGCGTCTGGGAACGAGCTGCTTTACTGGTTCACCCGCCGTCAGGGCCGAGCGCAGGAGGCCGCACAGTACCGTGACCGCGCCAAACAGGCGCAGCAGATCGAGAGGTCGGCGCGCGCGGAGCGCGAGGAGGTCGGGCCGAAAGACAAGCTGCTGTATCACGCACTGGACTCGGAGAGGTTGAGCCGCTTGCGCGCGCAAATAGCAGGCTTCGAGAAGGTGAGTAAAGCCTATCTCGTCCGCAAGCAGGTGCAATTTCACCCGGACAAGCCACTGTACGTGTTGGGCATCGTCCCCAAAGGCCTAGCCGATCCTGATCTGGCCTCATGGATCGGGTCGGATCTGAATTTCCCCGGCGAGACCATCTTGATCATCCTGACAGGCAGGGGCAGGAAGATGGAGAAGCCGATGGCACAGCTCTCCACCGCCTTGATCTACCGGCGCTAGGCATCCGGCGTGAACTCCGCCCCGCGCGCCTCTTTGCCCAAAGCTGTGATGCCGGCGACGGCCAGCAGGACGACGAGGATGACCGAGGCCAGCCCCAGGGCA
>JAYTGR010000898.1:0-1021 GCA_043733205.1 Chthonomonadaceae bacterium | reverse complement strand
CATCGTCGGGCGCACCGGCCACTTCCGGACGCGCCATCACCTGCCGCGCCACATCCACCGACATAGGGCTGTTCAGGAAGAACAGGGCCTGCTGCGGCACGATGGTGCTGATACGCCGGGTGTTCGCCATGTCGGGATCGGCGAAGTCGAACTGGGTCAGCAGGTCGGAGAGATTGTTCCGATCCACATAGCCGTAGCAGCTACGACGATAGGTATAGGGCTCGTCGGTAATATTGACCGGTCTGCCGCCTACGCTCTCATCCAGCTTTCCGGTGAGCATCACCATCGAATCGCGGATGGCCTCGAAGTCGAGCCGCCGCAGATTGGCCCGCCAGAGCAGCCGGTCGCCCGGATCCTTCAGCGCGTAAGCCGGATTGGGAGCGCTGCTCTCCTGATAGGTGCTGGAGAGCAGGATCAGCCGATGCAGTTTCTTCATCGACCAGTCGTTCTTCATAAACCAGCCGGAGAGCCAGTCCAGCAGTTCCGGATGCGAGGGCGGCTCGCTCTGATTGCCCAGATCGTCCGGCGTCGAGACGAAGCCCTCTCCAAAATGGTACATCCAGATGCGGTTGACCTCGACGCGGGCCGGGAGCGGGTCAGTGGGCGCCAGGATCTCCTGCGCCAGTTCCAGCCGGCCGCTGCCCTCCGTGAAGGGCCTGCGGTCCGCTCCGGAGAGGATCTCCAGGAACTGCCGGGGAACGACCGGGCCTTTTTTGGCGCGTTCGCCGCGAATGTAGATGTAGGAGTCGCGCGGCTTGGCCGAGTCGGCGACTATCATGGCGCAGCCGGGGGAGCCCGGATGGGTCATGCGCAGTTCGTTGAAGGCGTCGAACTGCAGATCGCCGCCCGTGCGGTTATCGACATAGAGCGCCGCCGGACGGCCTGGGGTGAGAGCACGGTCCGTAAAGAAATCGACCTGCTGGTCCGGCGTGGCCAGCATCGCGGCGGGCGGCACCGGAACCGGCGTCTCCAGCAGTTCGGCTGTCTTCGCATCCACGCTCCCATCGCCCGCACCCGGAGT
>JAYTGR010000897.1:0-1025 GCA_043733205.1 Chthonomonadaceae bacterium | reverse complement strand
GCCATTGTGGGGGAACGTGGAATTCGGGATCGCCTGCAAGTATCTGAATCAGGTTGATCTGCCCGACATGATAGGCCATATTGCGCAGCGGCATCATGATGAGGTTCGCGCCAAGAAACTGTCCGCGCGGATGCTGATACATCCGGCCCAGATCCTCCTCGGTCATCGTCCGAATCGCGGCAGCAAGTTCCACTCCGCTCGCCCTTACTTGCTCCTGTGCTTCCGCTCCACTCGTGAGAATGAGAGCAGGGCCTGATGCTGTGGGAGGAGACGGCGTTTCGCCACGCAGTCCCGCAGCGATCATCCGATTGACGACGACGCACTCCGCGACCTGCTCCAGAACAGAGCGGGTGGGGGCGCTGCCTTCGGTCTGCGGCTGCCATTGCAGCTTGTCATCGTGCGTGGTGGCGATAAAGTGGGCCAGTGAATCGGTCATCCGCTCGGTCTGGGCCGCCATGTATTCAGAAACGTGCATTGCTGCCTCTCTTTCTCCCGTGGAAATTGGGGACCGGCCTCTGTAAAGCAGGGCGTCGGCGGAACAGGGCAGGGCGAATCTATTCCGCTGCGTGCCCGCACTCGTAGAGCGGTTTCAGCGTCTTCGCCGCTTCGATCACGGCTTCCAGAAATTCCGGGCCGCTCTGCACGACAGGATGCGTATTGGCGAACGCGATGCCGAAAATGGCGTGCTGACCTTTGACGCGGTGCATGCGGTCCGCAAAGGCCCGCAGCGTGTCGGCTTCCAGCGCATGGCCGCGTTTCGGCGCATCGTCCGGGTCGCGCAGTTCGTAGCCAAGAATGGTGGGATGCAGCGCCAGATAGCGCTCCAGCGAGTCGGCCTGGCGGCGCAGGTTGTCCGCAAACAGCAGTTTTTCCTCCGCGTAGTCCTCGACAAACACCGTGACGCGCACTTTTTCGGCGCTGATACCGCAGCGCAGATGTACAAATGGCTTGTAGGCGCGCGGAGACCGGGAGAACGCGACCCACGTCTCGACGGGCGCATTGACCGTGCGGCGCAGATGCTGCGC
>JAYTGR010000896.1:0-3337 GCA_043733205.1 Chthonomonadaceae bacterium | reverse complement strand
TGTGGAGATAGAAGCCCTCATCGGTGAGGAGAGCGCTGCTCCAGGAGAGGCGCGGATAGGCATCCGAGTCCAGCGCCACACACCGCAGACCCACCATCGATAATATCGCCGCACACAGCCCCAGGCCCAGCCAGATCTGCCTTCTCCGTTCCAGGCTCACTGTTCGCTCTGCGCCCGCAGTACATTCGGCCCGTTCGCGCCCTCGTTATAGAGCGTATGCACAAAACGTCCGATGACATATCTCCGTTTCAGCGTTCCCCAAAAGCGTCCATCATCGCTGTTATTGCGATTGTCACCGATCACGAAGAGTTCGCCTGGCGGCACCAACAGGGGCACACGCACGGCATACGCGGACATCGCAATGACATAGGTATCGGCGGAAATCGTCTTATAGTTTTCTTTATAGATCACGCCATTGATATAGATCGTATTGCCCTTCAGAAGAACCTTATCGCCCGGCAGCCCAATGACCCGTTTGATCAGCACTTCGGTATCGGCATGAGACTTGAAAAACGAGGCGAAATTCTCCTTGTCGGCCGTATCATCCGAATTCGGATCCTGTGTGCTCACATCGGAAGCGACTGGCGGCGTCTGTTCGCTCTTACCATCCAGCTGCGCTATCGGAATGCGAAACGTTATGATGTCGCCACGCGCTGGCATCGCGTTCGCGGGATAGGCAAACCAGGCGCGCAGCACGAGAACGTGATCGCCCGGCTCCAGCGTAGGCTGCATCGATTTGGAGGGTATGAAATCGGAGGCGAACATCAATATCACCGCCACCAGGAACATCAACAGGGTGAAGACGATCCCCATTCTTTTGGGTCCGACTCTGCGGCGAGCGACACGCGGCTTGGGATCGACTGCAGTTCCGGTGGTCACACATGTCGGCATGAGATCCCCCTCCTCCGTGGAAGCATTACTTCAGCATCGAGACGAACTGCTGGAAAAAGAACGCGCTGTCGGCTGGCCCAGGACTCGCTTCCGGATGGTACTGGATGGAGAAAATCGGAAGTTCTCGGTGGCGTAAGCCTTCGACCGTGCCGTCATTCAGATTGACGTGCGCGACTTCCATTCCGTTCCGCAGCCCGTCCGGATCGACCGCGTATCCGTGGTTCTGGGAGGTGATGTATACCTTACCCGATGTCAGATCCTTTACAGGATGATTGCTGCCGCGATGCCCGAACTTCAGCTTAAACGTGCCGCTGCCGAATACCTTCCCCAAAATCTGATTGCCCAGACAGACGCCCATGATGGGTTTCCTGCCGACCAGTTCCCGGACGGTTTCGACGATATAGTCGTACTGGTCGGGATCGCCTGGTCCAGGGGAGAGCATGATCCCATCCGGATTGTCGCGCAGCAGATCTGCGGCCGAGGTCGTACAGGGATGAACGGTGACTTCACATCCCAGACCTGCCAGACTGCGAATAATATTGTATTTCACGCCGCAGTCCAGGAGCGCAATGCGGAAGCGCGGTTCCTGCCGCTCCGCCTGCCCTTCCCCGACAGGTGCATCGAGCGGCTCCGGCTGTCGGCTGTCGGTGCGCCAGCGGTAGGGCTGTTCGGTGGTGACTTTGCGCGCGAAATCGATGCCTGCATAGCCGGGGGCGGCATGCAGACGCGCCAGGATCTCGTCCGGCGTCTCGTCCGTGGAGATCGCTCCCATCATCACGCCGCGCACGCGCAGCGCACGCGTCAGCGCCCGCGTGTCCACGCCCTGAATGCCGACCACATTGCGGGCTTTCAAAAAGGCGTCGAGACTCTGCGCCGAGCGCCAGTTGCTGGGCAGCTCCGCCGCTTCGCGCACGATGAAACCTTCCACCTGCACACGCCGTGACTCGAAATCGTCGGGATTGATGCCGTAGTTGCCGATCAGGGGATAGGTCAGACTGACCATCTGCCCGGCATAAGATGGATCGGTCAGAATCTCCTGGTAGCCGGTCATCCCGGTATTGAAGACGACTTCGCCATAGGATCGGCCCGGCGCTCCCAGCGACTCCCCGTGAAACAGTGTGCCGTCTTCCAGCGCTAGAATTGCTTTCATAGACTCCTAATCCAATGTCTCTTCGCCGAAGCGACACTCTCCGCCGATAATCGTTGCGGCCACCTGCACCCGCTCCCATTCCGCAATGGGCACGGCGGTGGGATCGGCGGTCAGCACGACAAAGTCCGCAAGTTTGCCTGTCTCCAGGGTGCCCCGGTCCCGGTCTGCGCGCGAAGCGAATGCAGGCGCAGAGGTGTAAGCGTAGAGCGCAGCTTCCGCCGAAAGGCACTCCGCTGCGTTTAATACACGCCCGCTGACCGTTTTACGTTCCATCGCGGCGCGCACTCCGTCCAGAGGTGCGCCGGGAACGACCGGGCAGTCGGAACTGAACGCCTGCGCGACGTTCTGCCGGTCCAGGGTGGCGTAGGGGGAGAGCCGGTTCGCCCGCTCCTCATCCAGCGCCAGCACATAGGCATCTCCGAGGCGCGCCAGAAACTCCGGCTGCCCGATGCTCCAGACATTCTGCCGGCGCAGACGTGCGATCAGGCCGGCGTCGAGCAGCATGCAGTGTTCGATGCGATGACCGGGTTTGGGCCGCGTATGTTCGCGCTGCGCATCGGCATAGGCGCTCAGCACCACATCGATCGCTTTGTCGCCGATGGCATGGGTGGCGATCTGCCAGCCGGCGTTGTGCGCCAGCCGGATCAGCTCCTGCAGTTCGTCGGGCGGATGCAGCGGAATGCCGAAGTTGTCGGGCATGTTCCGAAAGGGCTCGGTCAGCCAGCAGGTGCGGGTCGTGATCGCGCCGTCCGAGAAGAGTTTGGCCTGTCCGACGTTCAGGCGATGCCAGTCGATGCCTTCGAAAGCCATCTCCTGGGGCGTCGGGATCGCGCCCTCCCCGGCGCGCTGCACGACCTCCGCCCATCCGATCATCAGGTTCGTGCGCGTCTGCAGCACCTCTCCCGCGATGGCGCGCCGAAAGGTGTCCAGTTCGGAAGGCGGCGTATTGGCATCGGTGGCGCTGGTGATTCCGCGCGCCAGCAGATAGCCGTTCGCCCGCCCCAGCGCGGCGACCGACTCCTCAGCGCTCACCTCCGGCAGAATTCGGTCCAGGCCGGTCCAGCTTGCGGTTTCGAGCAGCACGCCGGTCGGCTCGCCGTCCGGGCCGCGCTCGATCTCGCCGCCGACGGGGTCCGGCGTCTCCCGCGTAATGCCCAGCAGGATCAGCGCTCGGCTGTTCACGACCGCCGCGTGGCCGCTGGTATGCACGATCCGCACGGGAATATCGGCGGAGACACGGTCGAGATCGTGGCGGGTCGGATGCTGCGCGTTCGGCAGCCGGTTCTGATCGTAGCG
>JAYTGR010000895.1:0-1026 GCA_043733205.1 Chthonomonadaceae bacterium | reverse complement strand
TGGGCTGGGACAGCACCGGCCCGATGACGGTCGAAGGCAAAGGCGATTATCCCACCGAGGGCATCTGGAACGCTGCCACCACCTACCACTTCATTGCGACTTACAAGGGCGGCATCGAAATGCATGTCGCCAACGGCGGCAATGCCGGCATTCGCAGCGGCACGAAATGGATCGGCGAGAACGGCCAGTGGGTCTGGGTGGATCGCGGCGGCCTGGAAGCCAGTTCGAAAGCCATCCTCGAAGAGAAGGTCGGCCCGAACGAGATCCAGCTGTTCCGCAGTCCGGGCCACTGGCGCGAGTTCCTGGACAGCGTGAAGAGCCGCCGTCCCACCCTCTGTCCTCTGGAAACCGGCCATCGGGCGGCGTCTATCGGCCATCTGGGTCAGCTCGCCATGCTGACTGGCCGTAAGCTCCGCTGGAACCCGGAGACCGAGCAGTTCCAGGACGACGCGACCGCGACTCGCATGCTCTCCACACCGATGCGTGCCCCCTGGCATGTCTAAATGCCTGTGACTGCCGCGCTTCCCGTTCCTGTCGGTTCAGGACGGGAAGCGCCGGCTCTCCCTCGTTTGTTCCTCACGCCGACACAGGGATCCCGCGATCCCCGTGCGCGGAGGCGACACCCGCTCTCCGAAAGGAAATTTTGGCATGAAGCCGACTCATCGTATCGCGGCAGCGCTGACGCTGACCGCACTGACTGCCGGAGCCCCGCTCTCCGCCTCTGCCGGAGGCCGCCGCGCCCAGGACAGCCCGTTTGAAAAACTGAAGACTTACGATTTCCAGACCTATGCACCCGTCGATGCGATCCGCAAAATGATTCTGGATGCAGGGAACGACAAGACTAAAACGGCGGACATCGAACAGCACCTCATCGGGGTTCTGGAAGCCTCCAGCGCGACCTTTGCCGGCAAGCAGGAGGCCTGCCGTCTGCTCTGGATCATCGGCACCGCGCGCTCCGTGCCCGCGCTGTCGGAGCTGCTTACCGATCCAAAACAGTCCGACATCGCCCGCTACGCCCTGGAACGC
>JAYTGR010000894.1:0-1027 GCA_043733205.1 Chthonomonadaceae bacterium | reverse complement strand
GCAGGGGGTTCCTCCGAAACGGTAATGGAACTCGACCAGGGATCAGATCAGCCTGGATGAGATCGAGCCGATCATCATTTAGGTCTAAGTTGCTCAATTCGCGAAAATCTGCTATCATAGTATTCGCAAAGTAATCGCAAAGTATTCGCAAAGAATTATGTGGAGGGGCTACGCCATGCCGGACGCGACGATCGACACGAGGAAGATCCATTCCTTGACCGACTTCCTCAGAAATTACAAGGTCCATATCGCCCAGCTCAAAGCGACCCGCACACCGGAAGTGCTGACCGTCAATGGCCGCGCCGAAGTCGTGCTGCTGGACACGGAGACCTATGAGAACATGGTGGAGCAATTGAACCAGCAGCAAGAGAAGGAAATCGCCGCCGCCCGCGCGTACATGGCGCAGGCCCTGAAGAACGCACCGCCGCAGGAACCCAATACCGAGGCTCAGAGCGAGCGCCGGCAGGCGGCAATGAGGGAGCTTGTCGAGGAGACGGAGCAGCTTGGTCTATACCGATGACCGCAGCCGCCCCGAAGATCGTTGCCGTCCTGGACGCCTGCGTTCTCTACCCGCCCTCCCTGCGCGATCTGCTCCTGTGGCTTGCCACTGTCGAAGCGTATGAGCCGCGCTGGACGGAGGAGATACACGGCGAGTGGACACGCAATGTGCTGGCCGATCACCCGGACGTGACGCCCGCGCAGTTGGATCGCACCCGCCGGCTGATGAGCCAGGCCGTCCCAAAGGGCCTGGTTTCCGGCTATGAGGCGCGTATCCCTCTCCTCAGCCTGCCGGATGCGGACGACCGCCATGTTTTAGCCGCCGCCATCGAGGCAGGCGCAGCGGTGATCGTTACGTCCAACCTGTCGGACTTCCCCGCCGCCACACTCGGGGCGCATGGTGTTGACATGGTGTTGAACCGCTGCATCCCGACGTTTTTCTTTCGGCGCTTTTTGACGGTGAGACGGCTCTGTTTTTGCGGGGGGTGCAGCAGCACAGGGCCTCCCTACGCAACCCGCCCAAGACAGC
>JAYTGR010000893.1:0-1027 GCA_043733205.1 Chthonomonadaceae bacterium | reverse complement strand
GCCCCGCGCAAGACTTCCGCCAGCCCTCGCGGCTTCCCTTTCTCGGTGGCAGAAAGGTCTTGGGACGGCGTGCGTAGATCGGCATCCACAAGTATGGTGCGCTTACCAGATAGGGCGATCGCCCGTGCGAGGTGCCTCGCTGTCACCGTTTTTCCTTCGCCGGGGAGGGCGCTCGTGATTAGAATGACTGGGTGGCGGCGGAGGCCAGCCTGCCGGGAGTGATGCAGGGCCAGCAGCAGATTAGCATAGGTCTGGCGGTAGGCCTCTATGACCTACCCTTCCCCGGTTCCTGTCATCAGTGCCGCCGCTTTTGCGCGCGGCAGGAGGGGCAGCGAACCGAGGACGGGAGCCGGAATCAGGCGCCGCACGTCGGCGATAGTCCGCACCCGGCGGTCGCGCTGTTCCAATAGGATAACCATCAGGCAAGCGAGGAAAAAGCCGACCAGCCCCGCCAAGGCGAGATTTTGCATCAGGTTGGGCCGGAAGGGATTTTCAGGCACGATGGCTGCCTGCGTGATCTGGACGTTGCCGGTCGTGGTGTCGGCGTCGAGGCGAGCCGCGTCGAGGGCGGAGCGCAGCGACGCATACAGCGTGTTGGTTAAATCCACGCGGCGGACAAGATGCTTGTAATCTTCATCGGTCTGGGGCATCTGCGCGATCTGGGCCTGCATCTGACTCCGCAGGCGGCATGGGAGACGTTGTGGCGCAGGTACACCAGGGTGAGCAGCACCTCCTGAGAGGGGAGCAGTTTGCGCCTGCGCCCGCCGCCGACGGCACGCTGCCGGTTCTTCTTGGCTCCTTGCTTGGCACGTCGCTTCTCCACGAGCGGCGGCAGGACGGCGGCCAGCAACTCGCCGAGGGCGGCGGGTTCGAGGCCGAAGAGGGCACGGACGCGATCTTTGGGCAGGCGTTGCAGTTGGGTCAGGGTCATGCCGCAATCTTCGGCAGAAACAATCCCTTTCTTTATTTCACGGAGTATCTATTGTTGTCCCAAACAGCCACGATCTTGTTGCTGCGCGACAACTCT
>JAYTGR010000892.1:0-1027 GCA_043733205.1 Chthonomonadaceae bacterium | reverse complement strand
TCATTATCTCGCAGTCGGGCGAAACGGCAGACACTCTGGCGGCCCTGCGCGAAGCGAAGATCAAGGGCGCGACGACCTTGGCCCTGGTCAACGTGGTCGGGTCGAGCATCGCCCGCGAAGCCGACGAAGTCTTGTACACTTATGCAGGACCGGAGATCTGCGTCGCCTCCACCAAAGCGTATGTCACCCAGCTCATCGGGCTGTACCTGCTGGGGCTTTACATCGCCCAGGAAGAAAACAAGCTGGGACCGGGCGTCGTGGCCGCCTATGTCGAGCAGCTCCAGCGCCTGCCGGAGCAGGTAGCCGAAATACTGGCAGACACCAGCGCCATCCAGGCCGTCGCCGGGCAGTACGCGCGGTCGTCCTCGTTCTTCTTTTTGGGGCGGGGCAACGACTACGCCGTCGCGCAGGAGGGGGCACTGAAGCTTAAAGAGGTCTCCTACATTCACGCCGAGGCGTACCCCGCCGGCGAGCTGAAGCACGGCCCGCTGGCGCTGGTCGAGCCGGGCGTGTCGGTGGTCTGCATCGCCACGCAGTCGGCGCTCTACGATAAGATCCAGTCCAGCGTGAAAGAAGTCAAGGCCCGCGACGGCGCGGCCATCGGAATCGTCAAGGCGGGCGACGAGGGCCTGGACGAGAACTTCGTGGACAACATCCTGCGTGTCCCGGCCACGCATGATACGTTCATGCCAGTCCTATCCGTTATCCCGATGCAGTTATTGGCGTATTACATCGCTGCAGATTTGGGAAGAGAGATTGACCAGCCGCGCAACCTGGCGAAATCCGTGACTGTGGAGTAGGAAAGGGAAGATTTAAAGTTCGCTTGTCCATGTTGCGGCTATCAGACGCTTGATGAAAAGCCACCAGGGACATATGATATCTGCCATATCTGCTTCTGGGAAGATGGCGGTATGCACTTTGATGGCCCGGATTACATGGGCGGCGCGAACACGCCCTCGACGCGGCAGTGCCAGCAGAACTTTGCAGGGTTTGGAGCCTGTGATGAGCGCTGTCGCTCGTTTGTAAA
>JAYTGR010000891.1:0-1029 GCA_043733205.1 Chthonomonadaceae bacterium | reverse complement strand
TATGCGATGGAGAAGGCCCTGATCAACCGAATCGCCATCAGTGTCGCTGACGAGCTTCGCCCGAACGGCGTTACGGTTCTCTCCCTCCATCCGGGGGCATTTTTTCGCTGCTCCAAGATCATGACGGAAGAAGCATTACGAACAGCAGTCGAGCAGGACCCGGATGTCGGTAAGTGCCACACGCCGCGCCTTATCGGTCGCGCAGTCGTTGCCCTTGCGTCCGACCCCGCCGTTCTCCAGAAGACAGGCAAATTGGTCAAGATACAAGATCTTGTTTACGAGTACGGCCTCACTGACATTGATGGAAGACAAACCGGGGAGCATTGGTGACACCCAATGTAACACCAGATGGCACAACCAGGAAACAAGCCGCTGCATGGCAGATCGCCGTCGTCGCGGCATATGAAGCGACCCGCCCCTTAGCCCCGCCACAGCACGCCTGCAAGCCCCGCCAGGCCGACGATCCCGACGACGGGCACGCGGCGCGTCAGCGCCAGCCCAATGGCGGCAAGCAGGATCAGGACGCTGCGGAGGCTGATGCCCGCGCTCTGAAGGATGCCGTGCAGGGCGACGCCGAAGACGCCCACGACGGCCAATCCCAGGCCCTGCACGAAGCCCTCGACGGCGGGGTGGTCCTGCACCCTTCGGTACAGCCGCTCCACGGCCAAAATCAGGAGCGGAGGCAGCAGGACGGCCAGCAGCGCGAGCAGGCTGCCGCGCACCCCGCCGGTCAGATACCCCAGGCTGACCACCCACAGCCCGGTCGGGCCGGGCGAGACCTGCCCGATCGTTAATGCCTCCCCGAACTGCTGCTCGGAGGCCCAGCCATGTGCGGGCAGGTCGGCGTGCAGGGAGGGCAGGTTTCCCGTGCCACCTGTAGAGAACAGGGAAGCTTTGAAGAAGAGCCAGAAGTAGAGGGGCCAGGAGATCGGGTCGTTCATCGGGGCTTTCACCTCATCGGCGTGTCGTCATGGGGCTGAACCCCCGTGCTTTGGTAAAGCAACTCCCCGCCTGCGCGGGCATCAGAGT
>JAYTGR010000890.1:0-1030 GCA_043733205.1 Chthonomonadaceae bacterium | reverse complement strand
TGGTGTTCTGCGGTATGGGCGTACTGCATTTCGTGAAGCCCGAGCCCTTTCTGAAGGTCATGCCGGCTGTTTTCCCTTATCCGTATGCTCTGGTGCTGATCAGCGGCTGCTTCGAATTTCTGGGCGGCGCAGGCGTCTTGATTCCGCTTGTGAGGCGGGCGGCGGGGTTCGGCTTGATCGCGCTGCTGATCGTGGTCTTTCCGGTGAACATTTCCATGTTCCTGCGGCACGTACAGACACACGCCTGGGATGTCAATGGGATGGTGCTCTTGCTGCGGCTGCCTCTGCAGTTCGTAATGATCTGGTGGGTCCATAACAGTACGCGTCCTGCTCCATCGCAAAGCGCACGAAGTGCGTTCGACGGGGAGTCCTCGGCCGGACAGGGAGACGAAAAATGAGAATATCCCGTAAGATATGGGGAGGGTTCGTCTTTGCCCTCGGCCTGCTCTGGCTGCTTGGCGGCGGGTTCGGCTTCTTTCAGGGTGGCCAGGATAACCGAAAAATGCTCCTGCTGGTATTTTGCGGCATTGTGCTGGTGCGCATGGGCTCGAACCTTATGCGCGGCGACAAACCCCAATAACGACACAGCCCTTTTGCGCTGAAAGCATGAAACCCAATGACGCGTCTGCTCGACCGCCTGCGTGATATTCTGATCAAACCCGAACCGCTTCTGCCGGAGAATCTGCTGGCAGCGGAACGAGAGCGTTTCACGATTCTCCCCTCTGGGGCGACCGTCTGCATCAAAGTGTCCACCGCCTACGATCTTCCCTACCCGTTCGCCGTCTCCGCTGGCTTCGTCGGCCAGGTCGTGCGCGAGATCCACGCGGTGAACCCCAGCCTGAAGATCGTGCTGACGGAGGGCGGAGTCGGATCGCAGCCCGTGCTGCCGATTGCCGAGAAACATGGCTTGACAACTCTGCCTGGCGTCTCCTTCGTGGATGCCGAGGCGACAGAGCCCGTCTTCGTGGCCAATCCCAGCCCGGAGCCGTTCCAGGTGGAGGGTTTCTGGCTGCCGCGCCATTGGGTGGAG
>JAYTGR010000889.1:0-1032 GCA_043733205.1 Chthonomonadaceae bacterium | reverse complement strand
TGCCGCCTTGAGAAGTGCGATGATAGGACGAGAATGCACGCGCATCGCGTAGGTCAGCACCGGCTCCTCGGCGCTGTCTTCCGCGCTGACATCGGCCCCACGTGCGATCAGCAGTTTGACGATCGGTATATTCCCATTGCTCACGGCGTTCATCAGCGGCACGTTCCTGAGGCTGTCGCGGCTGTTGACGTCGGCGCCCGCATCGAGCAGCAGGCGGACGCACTCCACGCTGCCGCTCTCTGCGGCGAAGTGAAGCGCATCCGTTCCCTGAGAGTCTGTCAAACCGACTTTGGCTCCCCGCGCCAGCAGCAGCCGGACCGTGCTCTCCTGCCCCTCTTTGGCCGCGCACATGAGCGGAGTGGTTTTGGATTCGTCTCGCCGGGCGTTCGGATCGGCATGATGATCCAGCAGGGTGCGTGCGATAGCGATGTTCTCCGGCAGTGCGATCCAGGGACCGGAGGGCTTATTTTTGTCAGGTACACGTCCCAGGTGGACCAGCAGCGCGGAGTTTCCGGGAGGCACCGGAATCCCGCGCAGCTTGTCGAGGATCTGCCGCAGCATGGGCCGCGCGTCCTGGGGCGAATCGCGCGTATTGGCATCCGCCCCCGCACTCAGCAGAAACTCCACGGTGGGCGCATCGTTGCGCCGGATCGCCAGCAGCAGATTTCTGTCGATATCGATCTGACGGCCCGCCAGAATGAACAGCCAGAGAGGGACGGCGACAAGAATGCCCGCCGCGATCCAGCGGATCCGGACGATCTGTTTTTTGCGATCCATGTTTGTCTGCGTCCTTTCCGGAGAGGAGAGTCTCTGCTGCGTGTCTGTTGTCCAGGGTTTCGATGCGAAAGCCAAGAATGCAGGAAAAGGCGCGGCGGCGTCGAAACTGTCGGCAGAGTATTGTTTTGACCCCGCGTTTCAATGCGGATGCGGAGTGTTACGAAGGAGAAACCGGATGCCTCGAAAAATCGCGATGATAGGCGCGGGAAGCGTCGTCTTCTGCAAGACCCTGATCTCTGACATTCTCGCCACGCC
>JAYTGR010000888.1:0-1036 GCA_043733205.1 Chthonomonadaceae bacterium | reverse complement strand
CGGCTCGGCCGGCGTGACTAATCGCGCATGGCGCGCTTGACCGCGCCGGTGGAAGTGTTGGCCCTAAGTGGCGATTTCTGGCTTGCCGACTCAAACGGTCTGGGTATGTAGGCGCACTATACAGCGTCGCGTTTGGCGACGCGGACTGTCAGGAGAGGGCGCGAGTGCCGAAGCCGCCAGGTAAACCTGGGCCTGAAGGGCCTCCGAAGGCCCGCCCGGAGGCGCGCCGGCCAAGGCTGCGCACCGCGAAGGTGACCAAGCCGACGATGCTGGAAACTTTGCTGGCGGACCCCCGGGCCTATGGCGACAACGCGATCATGGTCTGGGTCCAAGCCCAGTTGCCAGAAATCTCGATTGAGTTCGATGCCCGCCTCGACGAGCACCTGGAGGAAACCGGGTTTTTCGAGACATACCGGGAGCTGCTTCAGGTAAGTCCTGGTGCCCCATTGGCGCCGGGGCAGTTGTTCCTGCTGTTCCGGGCGAGTGAGCCACGCTCGATCGGCGTCTACCTGTGTTGCGTCTCTCCCAAGCAGCCGGAGATCGTCTTCGAGGGCGTCACCTTCACGACGTACCATCCCATGGCAGACTGCCGTGGCGCGGCAGTGGGTAATCCCCGTCCCTACCAGGCTGCCGCGAAGGCGGTCTTGAAGGAGACCGGAGGTAAGGACTGGTTCGGCGGCATCGGCGAGTTCGCGTCGCGCTGGTTGCAGCCGCCCAAGACGCAGAAGAGGGTTCTGAACTGAGAAGCCGCGAATGCTGGCGCGTCGGCTATCCTTGCAGATGTGAGAGCGTACTCAGCCTTCTTGAGCTGTTCCGGATCCCGTAAGCCCAGATTGTTGCGCAGTACCCCTAAACCGTCCGCATAGAGGCCGAAGGCATAGTCCTCGTCGGCCTTTGCCGATGGATTATACCCGGAGTTTGACGGCCTCGGCAGCCTTCTGCTGTGTAAGCGCTGGCCCAACAATCCGCTCCTGTAGGAAGCGGTCGCTGTAGAGACTGGCGAGGTCCCGAGGAACGCGCAGCTCGACCATCAGGG
>JAYTGR010000887.1:0-9156 GCA_043733205.1 Chthonomonadaceae bacterium | reverse complement strand
ACGGCAGAGCAGACCGTCGCAGCGATAGCACATCCCGAAGCTGCGGTGCGTGTCGGCGAACTGCTGCCGCCCGTCGAAAATGAATTGAGTTAGAGGCGCACAATGTCCGTGCGCGTTTAGTCTCCTCACTACGAAAGGAATCTCATGCCTAAGATAACGCTGATCGGAGCCGGAAGCACCGTCTTCGCGAAGAACCTGCTAGGAGATATTCTCTCCTTCCCCGAACTCGCCGGGAGCCACATCGCTCTCATGGACATCAACGACGAGCGGCTGGCAACCTCCTCGGTCGTGGCGCATAAGGTGGCAGAAGCGGTGGGAGCGAAGCCGGAGATCACGACCCACACCGACCGCCTTACCGCGCTCGACGGAGCCGACTATGCCATCAATATGATCCAGGTCGGGGGCTATAAGCCTGGTACCGAGATCGACTTCGAGATCCCAAAGAAGTACGGCCTGCGCCAGACCATCGCCGACACGCTCGGTATCGGCGGCATCATGCGGGCGCTGCGCACCATCCCCGTCATGCTCGATATGTGCCACGACATGGAGGCAGTCGCCTCCCCGGACCTGACGTTTCTCAACTACGTCAATCCGATGTGTATGAACACCTGGGCCGTCACCAGGGCGACCAAGGTCAAGACCGTCGGGCTCTGCCACAGTGTCCAGGGCACCGCCGAGCAGCTCGCCCACGACATCCATGTGCCCATCGACGAGATCAACTACCTCTGCGCGGGGATCAACCATATGGCGTTCTACCTCAAGTTCGAGCGCGATGGCGTAGACCTCTATCCGCAGATCCGCGACGTTGTGACCGAAGGACGTGTTCCGGATGGGAACCGGGTGCGTTACGAGATGCTGACCCGTCTGGGCTATTTCGTCACGGAGAGCAGCGAGCATTTCGCTGAATACACGCCTTACTTCATTCGCCGGGATCGCCCCGACCTGATCGAGCGATTCAAGGTGCCCTTGGACGAGTATATCCGCCGCTGCGAGAACCAGATCGCGGGCTGGCACAAGATGAAAGCCGAGTACGAGAGCGATGCCCCGATAACTGTGAAGCGCAGCCATGAGTACGGTTCGCTGATCATTCACAGCATCGAGACCGGAACGCCGCGCGTGGTCTACGGCAATGTCGCGAACGAGGGCCTGATAGACAATCTGCCCCAGGGCTGCTGCGTCGAACTGCCGGTCCTCGTCGACAAGAACGGCCTGCAGCCCACCAAAATCGGGTCGCTCCCGCCGCAGCTCGCCGCCCTGATGCAGACCAATATCAACGTGCAGTCCCTGACCGTCGAAGCTGCGCTGACGGGTAAGAAAGAGCATGTCTACCACGCGGCTATGTTCGACCCGCACACCGCCGCCGAACTGACCCTCGATGAGATCTACAGCATGGTCGACGAACTCCTGGCCGCCCACGGCGACTACATTCCCCCCCTGCATTAATGGACGCCTGGCAGGAAGTCGGCAGCGGTGGACTTCCTGACCCG
This sequence comes from Chthonomonadaceae bacterium, assembly GCA_043733205.1. Lineage (GTDB taxonomy): Bacteria > Armatimonadota > Chthonomonadetes > Chthonomonadales > Chthonomonadaceae > JANXLO01. The sequence continues at coordinate 7,669 of JAYTGR010000887.1, read as the reverse complement.
TCACATAAGAAAATGAGGCTTTGGGCCTATTCTGGCGCAGGAAGCGCTGTGCTATAATCTCCTCAGAGATCGGCGCTGCGCTTTCTGTCGCAGCGCGGCTGGAGGAGAGAGGTTTCATGCCCTATTGGCTCATTCGGCCCATCGCCTGGGTTTTTTTTCATCTGCTCTATCTGATTTTTGGAGGCGTGCGTTTCGAAGGGCGTGAGAACGTTCCGAAAACGGGCGGCATTCTGATCACTCCGAACCATATCAGCGACGCCGACCCGCCTACGGTCGCCATTGCCCTGCCGCGTGACGCCTGGGTGATGGCCAAGGAGGAGATCTTCTCCATGCGCATCATCGGGCCGTTCAGCCGCTGGCTGCACGGCTTCCCGGTAAAGCGTTATACGGCGGATCGGACGGCTCTGCGCCGCGCTGAAGAGCTGCTGAAGCAGGGGGAAGCCGTCATTATTTTTCCGGAAGGCAAACTCAGCCCGGACGGTAAGATCCAGCCGCTGCTGCCGGGGGTGCTGCTCATCGCGAAAAGTGCGGATGTCTCCATCGTTCCAACCGTACTACTAGGAACAGAACGCATCATTCCTTATGGCTCCACAGTTCCGCGGCGATCTGGGAAGCGCACTATCGTTCGCTTCGGCCCGCCCGTCACGGTGGCGGAACTGACCGGTGGTGGAAAAGGCAGCGCGGCGCTGCATCGCGGCGCCGAACGTCTGCGGGAACTGATGCTCGCTCTGCAGCGCGGCGAACCCTATCCGGCTCTGGCGCCGGAAGCGTCTCTGCAACTGCCGGCAGAGGCCGATGCGCCGCAGCCAGAACAGGGCGTACACACGTCAGGCGAGAGCGAAAGGAAAGATGATGGAAGCGACGCCCCCTCTCAACGCATCGCCCACTGAACGGGCCCGTCCCCTGGTCCTGGTGGCCGAGGACATGCAGCTGCAGGTGCGCCTGATGCGCCTGCATCTGGAACGGGCTGGGTGTGACGTCATCGCTGTCGCCGATGGGGTGCAGGCGCTCGTCCGCATCGAAGCGGAGATGCCGGACCTGATTATGCTGGACGTGGAAATGCCGGGTATGAACGGCTTCCAAGTGCTGGACAAACTGCGCAGCAACGAGGTGACCCGCCAGATCCCAGTCATCATGCTGACGGCCCACGCGAAAGATGCGCCGCTCTTTGCGGAATGGGCGGAATCCGCCGATCTCTTTATGACCAAGCCCTTCACTCCCAGTGCAATGGTGGCGGATGTGCGGCGTATTCTCGCGCTCCGATCTCCGGGAAGCGCCGAACCCGTCGCCTGAACCGCCCAAACCAATCCCTTTTCGGGGTAAACTATAGAACGCTCGCAGATGCCCCCTGCAAACGGGTGTTTCGAGTGCCGAATAAACGCAAAATTTTTATTTCCGAGGAGGAACTGCGCTATGGCGTATGTTATAACCGAACCCTGTATCTCCGCAAAAGACAAGTCCTGTGTCTCCGTTTGCCCAGTGGACTGCATCCACGAAGGCGTCGCGCAGGAGGGTGGTAAGGCGGTCGATATGCTCTTCATCAATCCGGATGAGTGCATCGACTGCGGACTCTGCGAACCGGAGTGCCCTGTCACCGCTATTTTCGCCGACAGCGACGTTCCCAAACAGTGGGAAAACTACATTCAACTGAACGCCAACTTCTTCCGCGGTAAGTAGGCGCACTCCTCTTATGTCTCTTCGCATCTATACTCGCACAGGTGACATGGGCGACACCGGGCTTTTTGGGGGCGCGCGCGTCCGTAAGGACGACGCGCGCGTAGAAGCATACGGCACGGTAGACGAACTGAACGCCGTGCTCGGTGTCGCTCGCGCACAGGCAGAACACGATCCGGAACTGCGGGATACGCTCGCCGCTTTTCAGGACAGGCTCTTCGCTGTCGGGGCGGACATCGCGACTCCGATGGCGGCGGCGACGCAGCGCGGACGCGTCTCCATCGAGCGCATCGCGCCGGAGCGCGTAGAAGCGCTGGAACAGCTGATAGACCGCTTCGAAGCCGAACTCTCCCCTCTGACGCGCTTCATTCTGCCGGGTGGAACCGCTCTGGCGGCGGCCCTGCATCTCGCGCGCGTGGTCTGCCGGCGTGCCGAGCGGCGGTGTGTCACGCTGGCCCATCTGGAAGAGGATGCGGACCACCCCTCCCTCAACCCCGAGGTCATACGCTATCTCAACCGTCTCTCCGATCTGCTCTTCGTGCTGGCGCGCGTCGCCAACCATCGGCAGGGAACAGAGGACGTCGTCTGGAATCCCTGACAACGGTGCTGCAGGGAGCGGGTAATAGGAAGTTTTCAGGTACTGAGGAGGACCGATGAATATCGACCGTTACCGAAGTTTACGCCGGATCTCTCCCTGTCTCCTGGGGTTCACCGCGCTTGGCCTGATTGTGTTTTCCACCCCAGGAAGCCCCCCGAAAGCCGCCGCCGCCCGTGTACTTCCTGCCATCCTGCCTGGTCAGGCCGTCGCTGAAGTCCGTTATGATCCTCGTGCCGCTCTTCTGCTGAAGCGTATGGGAGAGGCCTACTCCCATCTGGGCTCCCTGGATCTCCAGATCGATGCCTCTGCGGCCTTCATTCCTCTCGAAACGGTTCCCGACTCTGCCGCTTCTGCGACGACGAACGTCAACCCGACACCTTTTCACGTGGACGAATCGACCCTGCGGCCGCAGAACCGCCTGCATTTGGCCTTTCGGCAGTCGAACCACCTCCTGCTGGAGACGGAGCAGACGGATGCTCTTACCGGCCAAAAATTCGATCTGCGCTGGATCTGCGATGGTCAGTATTTTTGGTCTTATGCGGGCGATAAAAAGATCTATACACGCGAGAAAGCGCCCGGCAGCATTCACGATTTTGCCCGCCTGAAGTATCTCAACAGCGGCACACTCGAACTCATGATGCTCATCGGCCCCAATCCCTTTGCCGAACTGCTGCAGAGCGTGGAGGGGGCGCATCTGGCAGGAGAAGCCGACGTGCGCGGCATCCCTACGGAAGTAGTCAGCCTCCAGATGGAGAACCCGCTGGAGCAGTCCGAAATGCGCCTCTATATCGGTAAGGCCGACAGCCTGCTGCATCGTATGGAGATCGAGTCGATCCCTGTGAAACTGCACGAGGGGCCGGTCAAGGTAGGCAGCAAACTCGATGCCCTCCTCGATACGGACAAGCCGATCCCCATAAAGCAGGAGGAGATCGACATCCCTGGCGTTCCCAAACTTCCGCCGCCGGACCCGCCGAAACCGCACAAGCCCATGGGCTCGTTCCTGCGTTTCGATAACGATCTGACGCTGGCACCGACCTTCGCAGCCAGCACCTTTGCGTTCGTCCCGCCGAAAGGCAGTCTTATGCTCGGGGAGCAGGGCCCCATCAAACGCCTGACGATGAAACAGCGCATCGCGCTGCTGGCCAAAAACGCCCGCCAGCAGCGGGCAGAGATGCTCCACAATGGCCAGAATTGAACCCCAACCCAGTTCTCCCCTTCGTAAAGGGGCTTATCTTGTCCATAAGCCCATGATTTCAGGTTTCAGGCGAGGACAGAGGACTTTTGCCCGGGAGCGAAGAATTCGGGGTGCCCGAAGGGCGACTGCTTAACAGCAAACCCGCCTTCGCGGGTTCCAGGCAGGTGAGTCCGCGCAGGCGGACTTCCCATCTCAGAACGGGATTTCAATCCCGGCAACCCCCTTCCAGCTTAAAGGGCTGGAGGAGGTGCAGCAGATGCAGATAAGGATTTTCGAATATGGCAGCGAACAGTGTGATCTATGCAGGGACGGTCGGGCAGGGCGTTTGGCGGAGCCTGGATGAGGGCGAGACGTTTCAGCGTCACTGCACGGGGATGTTCATGGAGGCGGAAGTGCGGGCACTGGCAGCGCATCCGACCGACCCAGACTGCCTCTACGCGGGAACGGATGCGGGTCTCTACCGTACGAAGAACGGCGGGGAACGCTGGGAGCGTCTGGAGACGCCTTTCGATCCCGGCAAGGGCTGGCCGGCGGGCATCGTGGTCTGGTCGCTGCTGATCCATCCGCAGAACCCGGACCTGCTTTTTGTCGGCGCCTGTCCCTCGGCGTTCTATCGCTCACAGGATGGTGGTGCGACCTGGGAAAAGCTCGCGGCTGCGCTGACACCGGAGTGTCCGCCCATCGTCCATTCGCGGGTGACCTGTCTGCTGGCCGACCCGGACGAGCCCGAGACGATCTGGGCAGGAGTGGAGATCGATGGGGTGTGGCGCAGTCGGGATGCCGGGGAGAGCTGGCAGCGTCTGAGTACAGGGCTGAGTTCGACCGATATTCACGGTCTGGCGATTGTGCCCGGCACGCCCCGCAAGATATTCGCGACCACCAACAACGACCTCAATCTCAGCCTGGACGAGGGCGAGACCTGGACACCGCAGCAGGTGAAACAGGTCTTTCCGCATGGCTACTGCCGCGGTATCGTCACCAAGTCGGACGATCCGCGCACCCTCTTCGTGGGCAACGGCAATGGCCCTCCCGGCACGACTGGCTCTCTGCAGGTCTCCCGAGACGGCGGCGCGACGTGGCAGCAAGCCGCCCTCCCGCAAACCCCCAACAGCACGATCTGGACGTTCGCTGTCAGCCCCGCAAGTCCCGATCTTGTCTTCGCCGCCTCGATCAACGGCGATCTCTACCGCAGCCAGGATGGCGCAACGACCTGGCAGAAATGCGCCCATGAGTTCGGTGAGGTTCGCACCCTGGCCCTCATCATAAAGTGACTTATTCCACAAATGCCGGACTGGCTTCCGCGGCCTGTTCGATCTTACGCTTTGGCACGACAAGCGCGAGGCCGGCGCCTACGACCACCGAACAGGCCAGGAACACAAGCCCGAGTGCTACCTTTTGATGAGGATCCTGCGTGTGAGACTTGATGTATCCCACCATAAAAGGGCCGAGAAAACCGCCAAGGTTCCCAACCGAGTTGATGAAGGCGATCCCTCCTGCTGCTGCCGTTCCTGCCAGAATCGAGGTCGGCAGCGACCAGAACGGCCCGAGCGTAGACCACATTCCGGCTGCGGCCAATGCCAGTGAGGCCAGTTTCATCCAGGGCGCCGGCAGATACGCGCTCAGTACCAGGCCGCAGGCTCCCAGAAGAGCGGGAATGGTGATGTGCAGACGCCGCTCATTGGTCTTATCGGAGTGCCAGCCGTTGATTACCATGCAGGTGCCCGACACAAGAAAGGGCACTGAGCTTAACAGCCCGATCTGCAGTCCGTCCAGTTTGCCGAACCCCTTGATGATGGAGGGCAGCCAGAGACTAAGGCCGTACATTCCGACTACCAGGGCAAAATAGAGGCCGCAGAAGAGCCACACATGCGGGTTGACAAGCGCATCCCGGAGAGAGGTGTGTGTGTGTCCGGGCGAGATCTTGTTCTGTTCGGCCTTATAGCGGGCGATGATCCAGTCCCGCTCCTGCGGCGCCAGCCAGGCCGCCTTTGCCGGGTTGTCCGGCAGGTAGGCGAGCACCGCGAAACCGAGCAGGATCGCGGGAAAACCCTCCAGCAAAAACAGCCACTGCCACCCGGCCAGGCTGCCCAGGCTTTTCGAATGGTCTAGGATCCAGCCCGAAATCGGCCCCCCGAAGATAAAACAGACTGCATTGGCTGTCATAAACAGCGCCACGATCTGCGCCCGCTCCTTCGCCGTGAACCAGTAGGTCATGTAGAGAATGACACCGGGAAAAAAGCCTGCCTCCGCGAGACCGAGCAGAAACCGCATCCCATAGAATGTCGGGACACTCCGCACGAACATCATCGACATGGCGATAGCGCCCCAGGTGAACATGATGCGTGCGATCCACTTACGCGCCCCAAAACGTTCCAGGAGCAGGTTGCTGGGCACTTCAAACAGAAAATAGCCGATAAAAAAAATGCCCGCGCCGAGGCCATAAACTCCCTCGTTGAACCACTTCAAATCTTTCATGCCCAGTTTGGCGAACCCGACGTTGCTGCGATCCAGGTAGGCGATGACATAGAGCAGGAACAGAAACGGAATCAGCCGCCATGTCACCTTACGCACTAAATCTTTTTCCTGGACTGTTACTGCTTCCACGCTGCTCTCCTTTGTGCGCGTCGCTCAGGCCGTACGCATCTTCCTTAAGGTAATACCGGTGACTTCGGGGGGACAGAACAGGCGATTATGCCAGACACTGCAGACACCCCGTGTGACATAGACGCGATGGCTGCGGCCCTGCACCAGCCCGGCACGGAACTTCTGCCCATAGAGGCTTGGAACGATCAGGGCGACGCCGCCGGGCAGGCAGACACCGCCGCCATGCGTATGTCCAGACAGCTGCAGATCCACACGCACCCTGACCGTCATCTCTTCTGCGAGATCCGGATTATGGGAGAGCAGGATACGGGGCGTCTCCGGGGGAATCTTCGCCAGGGCGCGATCCGGCATGACCACGCCTTCCCAGAGATCGTCTACGCCGCCGATCGCCAGCGCCGCTCCCCCGCGCTCGACCACAACAGCGTGATTGTCGATGAGCCGAATCGGAGTCTGGTCGGCAATATTACGCCGGACGCCTTCTGCACCCGCAAGATGATCGTGGTTGCCGAGCGTTCCGATCACGCCGTCTTTCGCCCGTGCCGCATCGAAAAGTCCGCCGAGATTCGGAATGGTCCTGACACGTTTGTCGACAAAATCGCCCGGAAGTGTCATCAGGTCCGGCTGGAACGAGTTCGCCAGCGCCACGGCCTGTCGAATCGTCTCCGCCGAACTCCAATACGGGTAGTGAAAGTCCGAAAGCAGGGCGATACGATAGCCGTCGAAGGCATCCGGCAGGCCTTTTATCGGCACTTCGAGCGTCTGCAAGGCCAGACGTCGGGGCTCCAGCGCAAAGGCGTCTGTCGCCGTGCCCAGCGCCAGTGTGGCGGCGGCAGCTTGCAGCAGCGCACGGCGCGATACGCGCAGCTTCGGATGTTCGGGGCTGTTTTCAGGTTGGGTCATATTGTCTTACCGAGATACAGAGCAGACTATGTGTAGGAAAGGTACGCCGTTCTGCCCCTCGATTCCTGCATCGCTCCCAGGGTTATTCCGTTTTCCCTCTGTGAGTGTTCGCGTGGCACGATGGACTAAAGTCCTTCGCTTGGGGCCTGCGGCCGAAGGTCCGCCTGCGTGGACTCGGATACGGCTCTTTGGCGAAAACGGAATGACCCTGGGATAGACGTGATTTCGGCAGGAAATGAGATAGGCAGTGACGAACAGGTGCTTTTGGAAGGGGATCGTGAAATCGTTACTGTGACTGTGATTATCGCTATTGACGGGCCTGCCGGAGCGGGCAAAAGCACTGTCGCCAGACAGGTGGCTGCTGCGCTGGGTTATACCTATCTGGACACCGGCGCTATGTACCGTTCGGTCGCGTGGAAGGCGCTGTGTACCGCCGCCGATCCTGCACGGGAAGAGGCGATGGAGGAAGTCGCGCGCCGGCTGGCGATACGTTTCACGCCGCTGACCCCGGACGGGAAGCAGCAGGTCTTCGCCGATGACGACGATGTGACAGCGGCGATTCGCACCCCGGAAGTTTCGGACCTGACGTCGCGCATCTCCGCCTTTCCCGCCGTGCGGCGGATCGTGGTGGAGCAGCAGAGGCGAATGGGGGAGACGGCTGGCCGTGGCGTGGTGCTGGAAGGCCGCGACATCGGCAC